>DAOTXG010000339.1:0-4770 GCA_034435515.1 Anaerolineales bacterium | reverse complement strand
TCGAGTTCTCGCCATCTCCGGCTTTCAGACGGGCCTGCGCGTTCCGGCCAATGGCTGTCCCGGAGGCCACGGCTTCGAGGTGACCGCGCTGGCCGCACCCGCACAACGGCCCGTCGGGCACGGCCAGGACATGGCCGGCCTCCACTGCCAGGCCGCGCGCGCCTAAAAAGATTTTGCCCCCGCTGATGACGCCGCCGCCGATGCCGGTGCTGATCGTCAGATACAGCACATCGGCGTGGCCGCGCCCCGCGCCGAACTTCCACTCGGCCAGCGCGGCCAGGTTCGCGTCGTTGCCGAGGAACACCGGCTTGCCCAGCCGTTCCTCGGCGATCTTTTTCAACGGCAGGTTTTCCCAGCCGGGCAGGTTGGGGGCCGCCAGGACTGCGCCGGCGAACGGGTCCAGGGGGCCGGGCGCGATGAGGCCGATGCCGGCCACGCCCTCCAGGTTGGGCGGGGCCACCTCGCGGATGACTTTTTCCAGGCGCTGGATCACTGCCTCCACCCCCTTGGCGGCGTAAGTCGGGGCTTTGGCTTTGGCTGCCGGGAGGTGCGTATAGCCGTCGAAGCGCGCAGCGCGGAGGCTGGTCCCTCCCACGTCTGCGCCGATGAAGAGCGGTGTATCCACAGGGCTGAGTATAGCATGGGCAGGGAGTAAATCCCAATCCCCATCCGCCATTTGCCATCCGCCATCGGCCCATTTACAATTCGCGCTATGTCCGACGCCGACCTCACGCCCCTCCGCAAGCAATATCTCGACATCAAGCGCAATTACCCGGATACCATCGTCTTCTTCCGCCTCGGCGACTTTTACGAGACCTTTGACGCCGACGCCGAGCTGGTGGCGCGTGAATTGGAAATCGTCCTCACGCACCGCATGGATAACCCCATGGCGGGCGTGCCGCACCACGCTATTGAGAACTACCTGGCCCGGCTCATCGCCAAAGGCTATCACGTCGCCATCGTCGAGCAGACCAGCACCGAGGCGGTCAAGGGGCTGTTCAAGCGCGAGGTGGTGCGCGTCGTCACCCCCGGCACGGTCGTCGAGCCGGCGCTGCTCGACGCCCAGCGCAACAACTACCTGGCCGCGCTCGCGCCCGATGCGGCGCGCGAGACGCGCCTGGGCCTGGCGCACGTGGACATCACGACGGGCGAGTTCGCGGTGACTTTGATCGAAGCGGCGAACCCCTGGGCGGCGGCGCGCCAGGAATTGCTCCGCCTGCGCCCGGCTGAACTCCTGCTCCCGGATGGGACGCACGCCGCGCTCGACGGGGTGACTGTCCCCCGCACGACCTTGCCGCTTTGGAAATTCGACGCGGCCCACGCCCGGAACGTCGTCCTCGACCATTTCAAGGTCGCTTCGCTCGCAGGCTTCGGCATCGAGCACAGCCCGGCGGCGATCAGCGCCTGCGCCGCCATTCTGCAATATCTCAAAGACACGCGGCCCGGCGCGTTGAGCCTGCTCACCGACCTCAGTTTCTACGCTCTCCAGGACTTCATGACGCTCGACGCCGCGACGCGCCGCAACCTGGAACTGAACGAGACCATCCGCAGCGGGCAGACCCGGGGTTCGCTCCTCGGCATCCTCGACATCACAGTCACGCCGATGGGCGCGCGCCTGCTGCGGCAGTGGGTGAACCAGCCCCTGTTCGACCTGGCGCGCATCGACAAGCGGCTGGACTACGTGGCGGCCTTTCACGCCAACGGCGTCCTCCGCGCCGAAATCCGGGCCGCCCTCAAGCCGCTGGCCGACCTGGAGCGCCTCACGAATCGAGTGGTGGGGGGAACGGCCAACCCCCGCGACTTGGTCGCCATGCGTTCCACCCTGGAAGCCCTCCCGGCCATCAACGAGAAGTTTGAAGTTGGGCGCTTCACGTGGAAGTTGGAGGACACCGCGAAGCGTCCAACCTCCAATCTCCAATCTCCAATCTCTAATCTCAATCCCTGCCCCGAAGTCCTCGCGCTGCTCCACGCCGCGCTGGCCGACGAGCCGCCCGCCGTCACCGGCAAGCCCGGCATCATCCGCCCCGGCTACTCGGCAGAATTGGATGGCATCGTCACTTCCTCGCGCCATGCCAAAGACTGGATTGCGGGCCTCGAAAAGGTGGAGCGGGAGCGCACCGGCATCAAGTCGCTCAAGGTGAGTTACAACAAGGTCTTCGGCTATTACATTGAAATCAGCCGGGGGCAGAGCGACAAAGCGCCGGACAACTACATCCGCAAGCAGACGCTGGTGAACGCCGAGCGCTTCATCACGCCCGAGCTCAAGGAGTACGAGACGCTCGTCCTCAACGCCGACGAGCGCCTCCTCGAGATCGAGACGCGGCTGTTCAAGGAACTGTGCGCCCAGATCGGCGCGCACGCTTACCGCCTGCTCGAAACCGCCCGCGCGCTGGCCCACCTTGACGTGTTTGCGGCGCTGGCGGAGGCGGCGGCCCGCAATAACTACGCGCGCCCAGTCCTGACCGCCGAGCCAGTGCTGGACATCCGCAACGGGCGGCACCCGGTCGTCGAGCAATTCCTCCCGGCGGGCGAGCGCTTTGTGCCTAACGACGTCGTCTTCGAACCGGGCGAGGTCGTGCGCGTCATCACCGGGCCGAACATGAGCGGGAAGTCGTGTTACCTGAGGCAGGCTGCGCTCATCGTCCTTCTGGCGCAGATGGGCAGTTTTGTCCCCGCCGAGGCGGCCACCCTGGGCGTGGTGGATCGCATCTTCACCCGCATTGGCGCCCAGGACGAGATTCACGCCGGGCAGTCCACCTTCATGGTCGAGATGGTCGAGGCGGCGAACATCCTCCACCACGCCACGCCGCGCAGCCTGCTCGTGTTCGACGAGATCGGGCGCGGGACGAGCACCTACGACGGCGTCTCGCTCGCCTGGGCGATTGTGGAGCACATCCACAACCATCCCAAACTCAAAGCCAAGACCCTCTTCGCCACGCACTATCACGAACTCACCGACCTGGCGGCACTACTGCCTGGCGTGCGTAATTACTGTATGGCTGTGACCGAGGACGCGACAGCGGACCGCGTCGTCTTTTTACACCGCATCATCCCCGGCGGCGCCGACCGGTCGTACGGGATTCACGTGGCGCAATTGGCGGGCCTGCCGCGCCCGGTCATCGCCCGCGCGCAGGAAATCATGGCGCAGTTAGAAGCCTCCGCCGGGCGCGCCGTCCACCTCGACGAGACGCAGGCTCAGCAAATCGCGCTCTTCCCGGAGACCAACCCCTTGCTCGGCGAGCTCAAGACGCTGGACTTGACCGGCATGACGCCGCTGGAGGCGTTGAGCAAGTTGTTCGAGTGGCAGGCGAGGTTTGGGGAAGGGAAAAAGAAATAATTAAGTAGGACTTCCAGTGTGTCAATTTCGTAATTTCGTAAACGGCCTCGTGCTCGCCGTATTCAGCGTGGAAATGCGGCGGCAGGTGGTCGTTATAGTACATGTAGATGACAATGCCAAAGAATTCGCTGACGCGGGGCATCATTCCACCTGTAAAGCCATCATAGCATATCCTGAGTTGAACGCCGCTGCCACATAATCCTGAGTTGAACCAAACCGAGCCGTCCGCGATAGCAGCGAACGGCTCGGAGTATTTTCATACCCACGCCACACGCTCCTACCGCGTAGGCCCCGCCCGCTTAGTCCCTGGGGCGGCGTCTGGTGTGCCTGAGCAATGCGGTTTGTAACCGCGATCCTTATAGCAAGTCCAGCGCCCTATCGCGGACGCGAAGCGTATCCGCTCCCACGCCACATTAGGCGTTTTCTATCAAGGGAAAATGGAAAAGCCCTGTCGCTCCTCAAACGGCAGGCACGGCGGTCGGCGCGGGCGACTCGACTTGCCTCAGGGTTGCCAGGCAGGTACTCCGTCATCCGCCGGATGATTTGTCAGCCGGGTTTGCCCTGAGCCGTCGGCATTCATGACGTAGATTTCAAAATTGCCATCGCGGTGCGAACTGAAAGCGATCCACGTGCCATTCGGTGACCAGGCGGGTTGGGTGTCATACTCCGGCGTGTTCGTCAACCGGGCCTGGCCGGAACCATCCGCATTCATCACGTAGACTTCGCTATTGCCGTCACGATCGGAGGTGAAAGCCATGCGCTTACCATCCGGCGACCAGACCGGGAAAAGATCGTTGGCCGAGTTATTCGTCAATCGGGTCTCCCCAGAGCCATCCGCGTTGATCACGTAGATTTCTGCCAGCCGACCCTCGCGGTCGGAGTGGAAGGCCAGGCGTGTGCCATCCGGCGACCAGACCGGGAAAAGATCGTCCGCCGAGTTGTCTGTCAGTCGAAGCTCGCTCGCAGCATTGCTACCTTGGAGAGCAGCCTCGACGTCGAGGACGTAGATTTCGAAATCGCCGTCCCGGTCCGATAGGAAGGCGAGCCGCGCGCCATCGGGCGACCAGGCCGGACGGCGGTCCCTCGCGGGGTTGTTCGTCAACCGTGCCTGGGCAGACCCATCGGCATTCATCACGTAGATTTCGAGGTTGCCATCCCGGTTGGAGCTGAAGGCAATCCGCCTGCCGTCCGGTGACCAGCTTGGAGCCGCATCGTCGGCCAGATTGTTCGTCAGATTAATCTGTCCCGTGCCATCGGCATTCGCCACATAAACTTCCAGGTTGTTGCCCAGATCCGGGAAGAAAGCCATCCGCATCCCATCGGGCGACCAAACGGGGGCTTCATCAACTCCCGGTGGGCCGTTGATTCGCGTCTGCTCCGAACCATCCGCATTCATCAAATAGATTTCGGGAGCGCCGTCTCGATCGGAGACA
>DAOTXG010000338.1:0-4353 GCA_034435515.1 Anaerolineales bacterium | reverse complement strand
GCAGGCTCGGCGGTGCGCGGCTGTGTCTGCCACATCGCCAGGGCAATCGCTCCGGCGAGAATGATCACAGATGCCGCGATGAAGATAGACGCGACACGGTTCACATCTGGTCCGGCAGGCCGGGCAACAACCGCACGATGGCGAGACACGGACTTGCGACGTTTGGATGCGCTCATGAAGGTTCCACTCCTTCCATATCCTCCAAGTTAATCACGCGATGGGCGGCGCGAGCACTTCGGTATCTGTTCTCACATCCAGCCGATAGTGGGCCGGATGCCCGTTGACGCCCGCGTCTATGATGCGGCGCGCGTAGTCGAAAGCAATCGCTGCCACCTGCGCGTCGGCGGATGTGCCAGCCCGCCGGCCTCGAATGAGAAGCGCATCGAGGCTGGATTCAATCCGCAAGTCGAAAAGGAGTTTGTTTCTCGGCCGCTCATGCGCGGTCAGCACGTAGACCGAGCGGACAGCACCGGTGCCCATCAGGGCCAGAAACAGCTCGACGTTGTTGTAAGTCTCGGAGTAACTGATGCCCGAAAGGCCACAGCAGTTGTCAGACACGGCTTCTCTCCTTTCCTTTGCTCATGTGAGTGCCGCTCCTTTCCAAAAGCAGACGAAATGAGTGCAGATACGACTTTCTCGCCCAAACGCCCCCCGTACGTGGCTGGCCCAGGCCAAGCAGTCTCATCAGGCAAACGATGAGGAGGATTTCGCTGCCTTTGGTGAACAGCCCTAGTATGTCCCAAGATTCTGGGGAATCCGTCAACCCCGGCAAAGCCATCAGGCGGCTGACCACGTAAACGATCATCATCCCGGCGTTGAACGCCAGTTGAACGTAGAGTCGTCGCCGGGCCGCCAGTGGATATCCCAGCCAGCCCATCAACAATTGCCACAGGCCGGACAGAGCAAACAGCACGCCGGAGGCCGGGCTCTCGAGAAAGTGCAGCCTTGCCAGCCCCAGATGCACCACCCCGCTAAAGGCGCTCGCGGCGGTCGCTGTCGCACTCAAGAACTCAGGTTCGGACAGTCTGTCGGCCACGAACGTTCGGGCCTGTCGCCTGATGCGGTCGACAAGATAGGGGTTGTGGGCCAGTATCAATTTGCTCGCAAGGAGGCCGACCAAAAGGAAAGGCATACTCACCAGCAGAATGACGCTCCACGAGTACCCGACGTCCAGTTTGAATTGCACGAGATCGTTCGCTTGATCCTCCGCCGGGGCCGGATGGCCGTGCCCCGAACCTGCCAGCAGGAAGACAAAGACGACCATTGAAACGAAAAGGCTGATCAGCCAGAGGCGCGTTTGTCGTCGAACTGAAATCAGAGGTGGGATCGCGCACTGCCGCGCGTGCTGGTGCGCCAGCCACCCATCCAGACCTGAAGCCGTCACCAGCAGGCCCGCGCCAGTGTAAGCCATCCCCAGCCACACGGGCACTTCAAGCGCGTGGTACATGGGGTAGAGCAGCAGTCCCGCGCCGAGGGCAGCGGTCAACAGCGGCCACGGCCGGCGATGATGGCGGAACGATAGCCCGAGGCCGAGCGCCGTGAGCCCAAGCGCGATCCAGATCAGCCACAGCGCGACCCCAAAGCGCACGAGAATGCCCAGGCCGACCAGCGGCAGGACCGACGCTAGCCCCGTCCAGCCGAAGCAGCACAGCATGGCGAACAGACCGAAGGCCGAGCCGACCGAGCCGACCCAAGTGAGCAGCCATTTATGCCCGAGGGAAAAGAGGAAGTGTCTCATCGTGTTGTCAGGTCAAACAACTGTCGAAATTCGTCGGCCAACAACGGGAACTCGCGCCGAAACACCAGACTGCCCTCCGGGTCAACCAACATCGTGGTACCGAGGGAGGTGATGTTATATTGCACCACAAAGTCGGTCGAGTTCACCACGCCCCACGTAAACTCCGGCTCGGCGAAGTAATCGGCGAACGGCTGCCAGGTTTCCGGCACGTCTTCCGGATACAGATTGAGGATGACGACTTTCAAGCCGCGCCCACGATAGTCGGGATAAGCGGCAGTCATCTCCTGCATGACGAAGATGCAGTCGCCACAGCCGACAACGGTGGGAAACAGCAGCACGGGCGAGCCGCGCTGCTTAGAGAGCGTGAACTTGCTCCCACCCAATATGCGCGCGGTGAAGTCCGGCGCTGTTTCACCGTTCGCCACATTGCCGGGGAGGTCGGCAAAACTGGTTACGGTGACGCCCGGCCCAACGGTCGGCGGTAGAACTGCCAACGTCGGTGCGACGGTCGGTATCGCGGTCGGTTCGGGCGTAGGGGTTGGAGCGACGGTGGGCGGGAGGGTCGTCGGCGTCGGGGCCACCGTGGGCGGCAACATCGCTTCGACCACTGGTGTGGGCGGAGGCGCAGTCGGCGTGACCGGCTGGCCAGCGCAGGCCGAGACAATGAGCGCCAGCGCGAAAAGAATCGCGAGTCGTTTCATTTATCTCCTCCTCTGGATTGGTCATCGGGCGGCTGGCGCTCGTCCCGGCCGATAAAAAAGATGAGGGGCAACAGGCAACAAACGGCTACGGCGATGATGAGCAGCACAATTTCCATGCTTAGCAGCACCCGCCGCCGGAGTTCACATCGCCGCTGCTAAAAAGCCGTTTCCACCAGGGCGGCTTGGGCTTGCACTGTTGGGCATGCCACGGCGAGCAGAACCACTGCGTATCTTTCTGGATGCCCTTGCCTTCCGGGATTTCATCGCCGCAGATGGCGCACGTGCGTTTTGGCGTCATAGCCTTTGGCTTGATTTTGAATGGGTTGAGCATGGGCGGCCTTCTTTCCTCTACACACGGGCAATGAGCATTATCCTGTCACGGGCTTCCGAAGAGGTTACTTCGAAGCCAGGCTGCCGGTCGGCTTTCGGGTTTTCACCATTGATTACTGCACCGGAGGCACAAACGCCAATATGCCTATGCCCCCTTAGGGCATATCGGACATTCTAAAGGCTTATCCACAGGATGTCAAATAAGAGTTTTCTAAATGTCTGTGAGCCGGGTGGCTATGGGGAATTGCGTTCGCCGGGGAGTCGCTTGCCTGTGTCTACGAGGATGACGGCCGTCCCATCTGCGGCGCATACCCATATGAGTGGCTGGGAGAGTCTAGCGGCGACCCTCCCAGCCAGGGCATACAGATGTTGTGGTTGGCGACTCCTCCTCACTGTCCCGTGCAGGACTTCAACCCTGTGGGGACTCTGTCCGACCGTGGACCTGACTCACGGGTTGCCGGGTGGGTGGACACCGCCCGGGCTCTCGTGTGCGCCGCAGGTCGGGTTTCTGAACAGCGAGTTCGCCGCCGCGCCGTCGCTGTTCCCAATGGCAGCCACATAATTGTCCAGAGCGTGCTCGACGGCTTGCGGTGCCGCCAAAGGCGTGTCCGGCGCGTTGTCTGGCGTTTCATGGGCGGCCGCCGGGCCGACAAGTATCGCCGACACCGCCAGTGACAGAACGAGGGCTAACAGTAGTCTCTTGCGCATGGTTTCCTCCGTCTCTGAATGCAGATTGCGGCTCCTACCCCTTTGTAAGTGATGTTTGTCTCTACCTCATCCCATCACCTCCCTTCGGTTGTGGGAAGCCCCCTTCGGGCGTCAATTCTTGGACGGGGTGGGGCAGATCCCTCAGCGCCGCCGGCGGGTACATGGCTTCAGCGACCGTCGAACCAGACACGGTCACCCGGCTGTAGGGGATCCAGGACGATACACCCTGCCTCCTCCAGCGAAAGCATGTCCACTGGCGAGGCGGCCGACTTCCTATATGCCCTCCCCTCCCATTGGATATACCGTTGAGGATGGATAAAGGTTACGGGAACAACAGGCGCGTAAACAGACCGACATTGATTGCCCCGTAGATGTGGAATGTCCCGACGAGCATCAGTAACTGGACTCTGGCGAATTTGGTTTTTGACACCATATATGGCGGTTGAGCAGTGCACTGTGCCCCCGCATATAGGCGCAAAATCACGATTCGCCAAACTCCAGTCAGTAAAACACCGGAGGTCAACTTGATCTGCGGGGTTGCAGCCTTCAGGCGGGTAATCAGGGTCTGCTGCGAAGTAGCCACCAACCCGGCCAGAATTGGCCCTGGGCAGCCCATGCTGGCGGCCTTGTAACCGAGACAATACAGGGGCTGCGGGTGACTCCTCGTCGTGGCTGGGTGTGCCCGGCGAAGGCGTCTGCCAGCGTCGGCTAGAGTGTCCGCAAGCTGCGCTATCCCTAAAAGAAGGAGAACGGCTCTGAGGCTGCCCCGGAAGAGACGGACGACCTCCCCCGGCGCAGCAACTCAACTTCGCCACGTCTGTCTCAAAGGCCAACATCGCCAGTTTCAGCCCCTCGGCGTTGTTGAGGTACGGAAAC
>DAOTXG010000337.1:0-4325 GCA_034435515.1 Anaerolineales bacterium | reverse complement strand
CACGCCGCCGCCGCAGGGTCACGCCGTTGACAAGATAGAAAGCCAGCGGGACGATATAGATAAAGGAGTTCTCCCATGCTGAAGGGCGAGAAGGAATAGAGACCGTGATCAATGATTCTCCGCTGCCAACCGCCGGGCCAGCGCCGCGCCCCAGCCAACCGTGGCTGTTGATCGGTGGGTTGGCTGCTCTCCTGACCCTTTGCCTCTGCCTGTGCGTGGGGCTGACGGCCAGCGTCGTCGGTTACCGCCTCTGGAACGCGAGTCAGGCCGTTCCCCAAATCCGCGAGGAGGCGCCCCCCACCCGGTCACCATCCGCGACCGCTCAAGCGGCCGTCCCACAAACCGGCGTGGATGTGCCATTGCAGTACCCCGGGCACGTTCAGCCTGGCGAGTCCCACGAGCCGTACAACTCCGATCCGCCTACCTCCGGCCCGCATTACGCCCAGGCCGCCAGGGCAGGTTTTTACACTGAAGCCCCACCGGACGAGCTATTGGTGCATAACCTGGAGCACGGCTATGTCATCATCTGGTACAACTGCAGCAACCTGACGCCGGAGGCATGTGAGCAACTTCAAGCCGACATTGAAGCCGCTATGCAAAAGGCCGGGGATTCGCCCATCACCCATACCCCTAAACTCATCGCCGTCCCGCGTCCGGCGATGGACGCGCAACTGGCTCTCACCACGTGGGGCCGGCTGGATAAGTTCGACGCTTTCGACGAAGAGCGCATCCTGAACTTCATCCACGCTTTCCGGGATAAGGCCCCGGAACCCAACGTCCCCTGATTAAACCAAACAGGCGCGAAGCAACTTCGCGCCTGAAACGACTAAAGTCGTTACTACCAAGCAGCCGTAGTGACGACTTCAGTCGTCAACTGACTATTAGTTCAGCGTCGCCGCCAGTTCGCCGACGGCCGCGGGCTGCTTGACGAGTTCCAGCTCGACGCTGATCGTGATCTCGTCGCCCACCAGCCAGCCGCCGGTTTCGAGGGCCACGTTCCAGTTCAGGCCCCAGTCCTTGCGGTTGATCCTGGTCGTCGCGCTGAAGCCGGCGCTGACCTGCCCGTAGGGGCTGCGCGCCTGCCCGGCGTATTCCACGTCGAGCGCGACTTCCTTGGTGACGTCGCGGATGGTCAGGTCGCCGACGATGCGCCCGTGCGCGGCGTCGAGTTTTTGCACGCGCTTGCTCTTGAACGTAGCCGTCGGATACTGCTCGGCGGCGAAGAAGTCGGGCGAGCGCAGGTGCGCGTCGCGGTTCGGTTCGCGGGTGTTGATGCTGGCCGTGTCAATCTGCACGTCCAGCGTGGACTTCGCGGGGTTCTGCTCGTCGAACTCGACCGTGCCGGAGAAGTTCTCAAAGCGGCCGCGCACGTTAGAGATCATCATGTGCCGCACCGTGAAAGTAATCTGCGAGTGGGCGGGGTCAATTTTCCAGGACATTTCGGGCTCCATTTATCTGAGTGGTTTGCTTGATTGCCCACACTATAAACGGAGGCCGTTACCCCGGAGTGAACGCCAGCGTAAACAGGAGCGTAAACAAAATCTCGTCTATAAAAATACCCTGTCCTCCTGGACAGGGTAAACAGTGCGCCCGATTGGATTTGAACCAACACAGCCTCAACGGCCACTAGGCCCTCAACCTAGCGCGTCTGCCAATTCCGCCACGGGCGCGTTCGTGATAAACTGACGGCAGGAATTATACTCGTCCCCTGGCCCGCCTGTCAATGAAATTCCCGAAGACCTTTGCGGTCTTCGGAAACCCCAAAGGTCGGCGTTGCAATGAAACTGCCTCTCTTCCCGCTGCGCACCGTCCTCTTCCCCGGCATGATGCTGCCGCTGCATATCTTTGAGCCGCGCTACCGGCAGATGATCAACCTTTGCGTCGAGCGCGGCCAGCCGTTCGGCGTGGCGCTCATCCGCTCCGGCGTCGAGGTCGGCGGCCCCGCCGAGCCACATTCCATCGGCACGCTCGCGCGCATCACGCGCGTCGAGCGCCTCCCCGACGGGCGCATGAATATCGAGACCATCGGGCAGGAGCGCTTCCGCATCCTGGCGCTGCACGACGACGAGAGTTACCTGACCGGGACGGTGGAGAGTTACCCGCTGGCGGGCGGCGAGACGCCGCAAGCCCGGCAAGCCGCGCGGGCGCTGCTGCCCTGGATGGAGCGCTATCTCGGCCTGATCGGCGAGGTGACCAACGAGCCGTTTGACCTGACCCAGGTGCCGCACCACCCGGTGACCATCGCTTATCTGGCCGCCATCGTGCTGCAAATTCCCCCTGAGGAAAAACAGGACCTGCTCGCCATCGCCGCCGCCGACGACCTGCTCGAACGCGAACGCGCTCTCTACCGGCGCGAGGTGAGCCTGATGCGCGTGATGACGACGAGCGAGCAGGCCAGGGACGTCTCGCCTTTTCTGCCGAACTGAGCCTTCGGTTGAACATTCCCCCGCCTCCGGGTACAATTCCGCGAGTTTCTTCAGGCCCCAGAGTTCCTTCAGTTCCCTGAGTTCCCGGAGCTAGAGGAACTGAAGGGACTCTGGGAACTATCCGCAAGCAACTTTTTCGACAAGGAACTTCAATGCGCATCGTCGTAGACGCGATGGGGAGCGATAAGTTTCCTCATCCCGATGTAGAAGGCAGCGTGCTCGCCGCGCGTGAGTATGGCGTCGAGATCATCCTGGTCGGGGACGAACAGATCATTCGCCCGGCGCTGGAGGCCCAGCAGCCCGGCGACCTCGCCAGGCGGATCACCATCGTCCACGCCCCGGAAATGCTCACGATGGAAGACAAGGGCATGGCGCTGGTGCTCAAAGCCAAGCGCAAAAACGCGCGCAACTCGATGGCCGTCGGCATTGACCTGGTGAAAAATGGCGAGGCCGACGCCTTCGTCACCGCCGGGAACACGGGCGCGGCTTCGACGACCGCCTACTTCCGGCTGGGCACGCTCCCCGGCGTGGACCGCCCCGCGACCGTCGGGCCGTTCCCCACCCGCAAAGGAACCTGCTTGGTCCTGGACATCGGCGTCAACCCCGATTGCAAGCCTCTTAACCTGCTCCAGTTCGCCATCATGGGCAGCATCTACGCCGAGAAGATGCGCGGGGTGAAGAACCCGCGCGTGGGCCTGCTTTCCAACGGCGAGGAGGCCGGCAAGGGCAACCAACTGGTGAAGGAGACTTACCCGCTGCTGGCCGCCTCCGGCCTGAACTTCGTCGGCAACGTCGAGGGCAAAGAGGTCTTCGGCGGCGAAGCCGATGTCGTCGTCGCCGACGGTTTCACCGGCAACGTGTTCCTGAAAGCGACCGAAGCCGTCGCCAAACTGCTCCTGGAAACCATCCGCGAGAAAATCCAATCCGCGCCGCCGCTGGCGAAGTTAGGCGGCTGGCTGGTGAAGCCGACGCTGCAGGGCCTGCGCGCCATGCTCGACCCCAGCCACGAGGGCGCGGCGCCTCTGCTCGGCGTGAACGGCCTGGTCTTCATCGGCCACGGGCGCTCGGACGCGCTGGCGATCAAGAACGCGGTGCGCGTGGCGAAGCAGGCGGTCGAGGCGGACGTGTTGAATTCGATCCGCGACGACATCGCCCGCCGCCTGGCGCAGGCGCCTCAACCCGCGAGCGAGGCCGCTCATGCCTGACTCCCGCCCCCGCGTCGTCATCACTGGCCTGGGGGCCATCACCCCGCTCGGCCTCACCGTCCGCGAATTTTGGGAGGGGCTGGTCGCGGGCAAATCCGGCATTACCCACGTCACCCAGTTCGACGCCAGCCGCCTCCCCTGCCAGGTCGCGGGCGAAGTCAAGGGCTTCGACCCGAAGCAGTACATAGATTTCAAAGAAGCCCGCCGCATGTCGCGCTGTTCGCAATTCGCCATCGCCGCCGCCCAGGAAGCCATGGCCGACGCCGGCCTCGACGGCCAGCTGGCCGACCCCGAGCGGGCCGGGGTAGTCTTCGGCACAGCCATCGGCGGGCTGGAAAAAACCGACGAGGGTATCACCGCCCTGCGCCAGCACGGGTACGGCCGGGTCAGTCCCTTTGCAGCGCCGTCTTCCATATGCAATATGCCGGCGCACCACCTCAGCCAGGCCTACCACACGCTCGGTGCGCTGACGACGATCGTGACGGCCTGCGCCGCCGGGTCGCAAGCCATCGGCGAGGCGGCGGAACTCATCCGGCGCGGCGCGGCCGATGTCGTCCTGACCGGCGGCGTGGAAGCGACCATCCAGGATTTTACGCTCGGCGGGTTCGCCGCCATGCGCGCGCTGCCCACCAGTTTCAATGACCGCCCGGAACAGGCCTCGCGCCCGTTCGATAAAGACCGCGAAGGTTTTGTG
>DAOTXG010000336.1:0-4396 GCA_034435515.1 Anaerolineales bacterium | reverse complement strand
GCCCTTAGGCAAAAGGTTTTTGTCCAAAGGCTTCATTCCCTTGGCGGCTAGTAGACGTGCAATGCGCTCACGCTCGGTAAGCGCTTTGGAGGCTGCGCTTCGCTCGACTTGTTCTACGCCCAATTCCAAAATACGCGGCAACTCGTTGAGATGAGGACGCAGTTTTTGCATCAACTCGTCAGGGATAGAAATAGTTAGATCCGTCATAGTGCACCTTGCTCATCTATTGACCTTTGTGACTTCAAAAGCAATTTTGCATCCCGCCGGTTCAATCTGTGATACTTTAGCATAAATTTTTGTAAAGCGAAACTCATGACCCAACCTCGGACTCTCTTCGAAAAAATCTGGGACTCCCACGTCGTCGCGCAGGAACCGGAATCGCCCGCCGTCCTCTACGTGGATCTCCACCTCGTGCATGAGGTGACTTCGCCGCAGGCGTTCACCGGCCTGCGGCAGCGCGGGCTGAAAGTGCGCCGCCCCGACAAGACCGTGGCGACGGCCGATCATAGCATCCCCACGCACGACCGCTCGCTGCCCATCCTGGATGCGATGGCGGCGAAGCAAATCCAGATGCTGGAGGACAACTGCCGCGAGTTTGGCGTCACGCTCCACGGTCTCCACAGCCCGCACCAGGGCATCGTCCACGTCATCGGCCCGGAACTTGGCCTCACCCAGCCGGGGATGACGATTGTGTGCGGCGACAGCCACACGTCCACGCACGGCGCGTTCGGCGCGCTGGCCTTCGGCGTCGGCACGAGCGAAGTCGAGCATGTCCTCGCCACTCAATGCCTCCTCCAGAGCCGGCCCAAGACGTTCGAGGTCCGGGTCGAGGGGCAGCTCGGGCCGGGCGTGTCCGCGAAAGACATCATCCTCGCACTCATCGCCAAAATCGGGGCAGGGGGCGGCGCCGGGCACGTTTTCGAGTATACCGGCCCGGTGATCCGCGCGCTCAGCATGGAACAGCGGATGACGGTCTGCAATATGTCCATCGAGGGCGGCGCGCGCGCCGGGATGATCGCGCCGGACGAGACGACGTTTGAGTATATGGCCGGGCGCGAGTTTGCGCCGCAGGGCGAAGCCTGGGAGCGGGCGATGGCGCGCTGGAAGCAACTGCCGACTGACGCCGGCGCGGCCTATGATAAGACGGTAATGCTTGGCGCTTCGGCGTTGGAGCCGATGATCACCTACGGAACCAACCCGGGCATGGGGATGGGGATCACGGGCCGCATCCCAGACCCCGACGATCTCACCGATCCCAACCAGAAACTGGCGCTCGACAAGGCCCTGCGCTACATGGATTTGCGCCCCGGCGAGCCGCTCCTGGGCCGCCCGGTAGATGTGGTCTTCATCGGCAGCTGCACCAACGCGCGCATTTCCGATCTGCGCCTGGCCGCTCAAGTGTTCAAAGGCCGTAAGGTCATGCCGGGTGTGCGGGTCCTCGTCGTCCCCGGCTCACAGCCCATTAAAAAGCAGGCCGAAGCCGAAGGGCTGGATCGCATCTTCAAAGAAGCCGGCGCCGAGTGGCGCGAATCTGGCTGCAGCCTCTGTATTGCAATGAATGGAGACCAATTACAGGCAGGGCAGTATTGTGTTTCAACCAGCAATCGGAATTTTGAGGGTAGGCAAGGAAAAGGGGGTCGTACTTTCCTAGCAAGTCCGCTCACAGCTGCAGCAACTGCGGTTACTGGCGTAATTGCCGATCCTCGCGCGTTAGTGTGAGGAGTCTATTTTCGGTAATCCGTACGTTTTGTGCTTTTTTTGCTATTGCACGCGGCGCAGAGCGGCTGAATGTTGCTAATCCAGTCACTCCCGCCTTTCTCAAGAGGAATAACGTGGTCACGGGTTAGTTCAATGTCCGGTTCGCGTTTTCCGCAACACAGGCAGGTGTAATGGTGGTGCTCTTTCAATGCCTCCCATTCTTCAATGCATACACTCTGGATTCGCGCAGATTTTGCCCGCCAGTCCATTGCAGTACACAAGCGTCATGGCTGCCTCCACTCTCGGTTGAGCAATACCTGTACGATAACAAGAACAAATCTCGCTGTCAATAGAGTTTCCTCAACTCTCGTATTATCACTAACCATAATGGCCCAGTTCACCACTCTCACCTCCCGCGTCGCGCCTCTGCCCATCAACGACGTGGACACCGACCAGATTATCCCCGCGCGCTTTCTCAAGACGACCGACAAGGCCGGCCTGGGCGCGAGCCTGTTCGCCGATTGGCGCTACCAGGCCGACGGTTCGCCGAAGCCGGATTTTGTCCTTAACCAGCCTGAATATCAGGGCGCGCAAGTCCTGCTGATGGGCGACAATTTTGGCTGCGGCTCGTCGCGCGAGCACGCGCCCTGGGCGCTCGTGGGCTACGGCTTCCGCGCCGTCATTTCCACCTCCTTCGCCGACATCTTCCGCAGCAACGCGCTGAAGAACGGCCTGCTGCCGGTGGTGGTGGACGCCCATACGCACCGCGCTCTGTTCGAGATGCTGGAGGAAATCCCCGGCGCCCAGGTCACGGTTGACCTCGCCGCCCAGACGCTGACTCTGCCCACCGGCCAGAGCGTGCCTTTCCCCATTGACGGCTTTTCCAAGGCGTGTTTGCTCAAAGGGACAGACGAACTCGGCTACTTGCTCGGCTTTGATGCCCAAATTACTGCCTATGAAGCAGAACATTCTAATTTGTGATTGCCGATTGCGGATTGCGGATTGAAACGATTAACAATCCGCAATCCGCAATCCCCAATCCGCAATCCTAATGATTCAAATCTACGACACCACTCTGCGCGACGGCGCCCAGCGCGAAGGCATCTCGCTCTCTTGCGTAGATAAACTGCGCATTGCGCGCAAACTGGATGAACTGGGCGTGGCATTTATCGAGGGCGGCTGGCCCGGGTCCAATCCTAAGGATGCCGAGTTCTTCGAGCGCGCGCGCGATATTGAATGGCAGACTGCGCTCATCGCCGCCTTCGGCTCGACGTGCCGCGTGGGGGGCGGGCCGGAGGGCGACGCGAACATCCTGGCGCTCTTGGACGCGCGCACGCCGGTCTGCACGGTGGTGGGGAAGACGTGGACCCTGCACGTGACCGAGGTCTTGCGGACGACGCTGGACGACAACCTGCGCATCGTCGAGCAGAGCCTGGCCTACCTGCGGGCGCAGGGCCGCCGGGTAATCTACGACGCCGAGCATTTCTTCGACGGCTACAAGGCCGACCCAACTTACGCGCTGGAAACGCTCCGGGCGGCCGTGCGCGGCGGCGCGGAGACGGTGGTGCTGTGCGACACGAACGGCGGCTCGATGCCGTGGGAGATTACAGAGACGGTGCGCGCGGTAAGGGCTGCGGTGAAGCATCCGCTGGGGATCCACACGCACAACGACGGCGAATGCGCTGTCGCCAATTCGCTGGCGGCCGTCCGCGAAGGCGTCATACAGGTGCAGGGGACAATCAACGGCTACGGCGAGCGGTGCGGCAATGCTAATCTGTGCTCCATCATCCCTGATCTGGAATTGAAACTCGACCGGCGCTGCTTGCCGCCGGGCCGTCTCGCCCGGTTGTCTGAGGTCTCGCATTTCGTGGCCGAGGTCGCCAACCTGGCGCCGGATGAGCATCTGGCCTACGTGGGCAAGTCGGCGTTCGCGCACAAGGGCGGGATCCACGTCGCCGCCATGCGCCGCACCGAGCGGAGTTATCAGCACATTGACCCGGCGCTGGTCGGCAACCAGATGCGGGTCGTGGTCAGCGAGCTTTCGGGCCGCGGCAACCTGCTGAGCAAGGCCGAGGAGTACGGCGTGGCCGTGGGCGGCGGCGCGGAAATCGCCGGTGTGCTGAATGAAATCAAGGCGCTGGAGGCGCAGGGCTTTTCCTTCGAGGCCGCCGAGGCCTCAGTCGCGCTGATGCTCAAGCGCCAGCAGCCGGGCTACGCGCCGCCCTTCGAGTTGATTGACTTCTCGGTGAACGTCGAGCATCGGCAGGGGCGCGGCATCTTTGCCGAGGCGACGGTGAAAGTCCGCGTCCCAGCGGGCGGCGAAGTTCTGCACACGGCGGCTGAGGGCAACGGCCCGGTGAACGCGCTGGACGCGGCCCTCCGCAAGGCGCTCATCCCGCGCTACCCGGCGCTGGCGGATTTTCACCTCGCCGATTATAAGGTCCGCATCCTCGACGGCGAGAACGGCACGGCGGCGACGACGCGCGTTTTGATTGACACGCAAAACGGGACGAAGCGTTGGAGCACCGTCGGGGCCAGCGCGAACATCATCGAGGCCAGCTGGCGCGCGCTGTCGGACTCGGTGGAGTATGGACTGACGATGGGGAACGAAGTGTAATTGGTAAGTGGTAATTACCAATTACTACTTACGGGAGAAACCAACTTTGAAAGCGGACATCGTTTTATTGCCCGGCGACGG
>DAOTXG010000335.1:0-11240 GCA_034435515.1 Anaerolineales bacterium | reverse complement strand
CGGACGTTGGCTTTGTCGTCTACTACCAGAATCGTTTTGGTCACATCCATATTGTAATCCATCTGACTGAGTGAGACGATACCAGGCGGTTATTCAGATTTAGTTCAGGCGCGGTACAGATTTCGCGTAGGATAAAGATCTTTTCCTCTTATCGAACACTCACTCTGCCTAAGCCAGTTCTGAATAACCCATAAGCCGGTTCTGAACATCTCTCCCTACAATACTGGTCATCAATCTCAATGAAACACAAACCTGAGAGGAGAAAACCATTCCATGTCAACCAAGAACATCATTATCGCCGGCATCACGATGCTGATCGTCGTCGCCGGTGCCGGGTTAGCCCTGTTCAATCTGGCTTTCACCAATGACACCCCTCCAACCAGCCCCATCACGGCTATTCCGCTCGTCGTCAGCCCCGCCGCGCCGGGCACGCCAGCCACCTCAGCGAGCGCAACAACCGGCGGGGCCGACGCTCCGGCTGAGGCAACGGCGCTGCCGGCCAGCGCGCCACAAGGCGCCGGCCTGGTCGTCTTCCAGATTGCGCCCGACCAGTCGCAGGTCAGCTTTGCCATCTTCGAGGAACTTGGCGGCCAACCGAATACCGTCGTCGGCGTGAGCAATCAAGTCGCCGGCCAGCTTGCGGTGGACGCGCAGGATTTGAGCCAGACCCAGGTCGGCGTCATCCAGGTGAACGCCCGCACGTTTGCGACCGACAACAATCGCCGCAACGGCGCCATTCGCAACTTCATACTCAACACGGATCAGTATGAATTTATTACCTTTACGCCCAAGTCTCTGAGCGGCTTGAGCGGCGCGGCCCAGCCGGGGCAGTCGTTCACCTTTCAAATATCGGGCGATCTCACCATCCGCAATGTGACTCAGCCTGTCACTTTCAATGTGACCGCGCAAGGCGTCTCTACCTCGCAAATCACAGGGACGGCCACCACGACCGTCAACCGCAGCGATTTCAACCTCGACATTCCCCGCGTGCCGAATGTCGCCAACGTGGGCGAGGCGGTCACGCTCCAAATTGACTTTGTCGCTAACGCGAGTTAGTTAGGAAAGATCAACATGCGTGCAGATTGGACAATCGTCAGCATCACTCTCTACTCCTTTCTATTCCTTATCCCGATTGTGATGCTCTTCGTCGTCCCCCACAATCGCAGACCCACATCGGCTATCGCCTGGCTGCTGCTGATTGCGCTGTTGCCTTTAATCGGCCTGCCCATCTTTTTGTTGTTTGGGAATACGAAACTTTCCAGGCAACGCCGCGCTCAACAACGCCTGATGGATGAACTGGTAGGCGCGCGAGTCCGTGAGGACCAGCAGAACCCCGATTTGGCGCCGTTCGTCTGCCCGCCGATTCCGTCCTCCTACGAGCCGTTCGCCCGGCTCAATGCTGCGCTGGGCGGCCTGCCGGTCTTCGCCGGCAACCAGGTGGAGTTGCTGTCGGACTATCTCCACACCCTCCAACGGCTGGTGAGAGATATTGATCAAGCGCGCCGCTACGTCCATGTTGAGTATTTTGCGCTGAGCCGCGACGCCGAAACCGAGCCGGTGTTCGCGGCGCTGGAACGCGCCGTCCAGCGCCACGTGAAAGTCCGGGTGCTCATGGACCACTACGGTTCGCTCGTCTACCCCAATTTCCAGGCGATGCGGAAACGATTGGCGGCGGCGGGGATTGAGCATCGGGTCATGCTGCCGATTGATTTCTTCGACCGCGATTTCTCGCGCATTGACCTGCGCAACCACCGCAAGTTCGTGGTGATTGACGGCGCCCTCGGCTATACCGGTTCCCTGAACATGATTAGACGCGATTATTTCCGGAGGGATGATCTCTATTACGATGAGTTAGTTGCCCGAGTCACGGGCCCCGTGGCGCGCCAACTCGAGGCGGTCTTCGTCACGGATTGGGGCGCGGAGGCCGGCGTGTTTCCGACGCTCGACGAGTTCCGTGACCTCACTCTGGAGTGGCAGCGCAGCGGCGACGTGCTCGCCCAAGTCTTGCCCAGCGGGCCGGGACACGACGACGACAACAACCTCAAGCTGTTCGTCTTGCTCGTGCACGCGGCGCGGCGCAAACTCGTGCTCGTCACGCCGTACTTTGTACCCGACGAGAGTTTGATGCTCGCCCTCACCACGGCGGCGCAGCGCGGAGTGGATGTCACGCTCGTGAATTCGGAGGCCGCCGACCAATTCCTGGCCCACCATGCGCAGCAGTCCTACTATGAAGAGTTGCTGCGCGCCGGGGTCAAGATCTACCTCTATCGGCGGCCGGCCTTGCTCCATGCGAAATCGATCAGCATGGACGACGACATTGCGGTCATTGGATCGAGCAACCTGGACCTGCGCTCGTTCTGGCTGGACCTGGAGGTGACGCTCGTGTGCCCAGACCAGCGCGTGGTCGCCGACCTGCGCCAAATCGAGGCGAATTACTTACAGCGGTCGAAGCGGGTGGACCTGCAAGAGTGGCTCAAGCGGCCCTGGATGACAAAGCTCTTCCACAACTTTGCCCGGCTGACCTCTGCCTTGCAGTGAGCAGCGCGGTTGGGGCCGGCGAGGCGCCCGCGGCAACGGTGAGCCAAGTATGTTATCATTCGCCGGGGATGGCCCAATTTTCGTTGCTGACTCTCAACTCATTTGGCTTACCGTTCTTTGTGGCCTGGCGGCGCTTGCCGCGCCTGGTGCGCGAGTTGCACCGCCATTCTACGTCCCTCATCTGCCTGCAAGAAATTCAGCAGAATGCCTACCTGCCGTTAGTCATGCGCGGCCTGCGCGGCTATCCGCATTTTGCTTTCCACCCCAACCGCTTCGCCCCCCGGGGCGGTTTACTGACCGCTTCCCGCCTGGCGCTCGAGCACGCCGGCTTTGCCTCGTACCGAAATCAGGGCCCGTGGTTGAGTGCGACCTTTGGCGATCGCTTCCTCGACAAGGGCCTGCTATTCGCTCATCTGCGGGTTGGCCGGCGGCCGCTGATTGTCGTGAATACCCACCTGAACGTGAATTATTCCGGCAATTGGAGTCGCACGAACTACTTTGCGCGCATCGCGCATGAACAGATACAGCAATTGGCGGAGTGGGTGCGCGCTCAGCCGCCGGAGGTTCTCATGATCGTCTGCGGCGACTTTAACTTCCCCCGCGCGAGCTTTCTATATGAGGAGCTACTGGCGGCGAGCGGCCTCACGGATCCGCTGATGGACGATCCTCGCCCGACCTATCGCCCCTTTTCTATCGCCCCCGCGCGGTGGGCGCTCCCCATAGATTTCATTTTGATCCGCGTGCCGCCGGGACTGGGCGTGTCCGTCACGGCCGATATCCTCGCGATTGAAGACACGCGCACGCCACGCGTGCGACAACGTTTTCTTACCGATCACTGTGCGTTGACGCTGGAGCTGGTTTGGAACGACGACGCCTCCCTCTGAGAGCCTGCGGTTCGCCCGAACCGTGTCAATCACCTGTTCAGATTTGATTCAGGCGGGGTAAAGATTTAGCCGAGGGGCCGCCTTCTTATCCAGTGCTCACCTTTTCTTCTTCAGTTTTAAACAATCCGTAGGCCGGTTTTGAATATCTCGTGCTTAGAATGCCGTTGGTCTGTGAAATTTGAAATCAGACCGGAGCGGTTTTCTAGCATGACGACGATCAATGACCTTTTCCTGACCGGGATGTTGTCCTACGGCCCGTGGGCGCTTGGTGCGGCGACACTGGTAAGCGCGTTGGGCCTGCCCTTGCCCACGACGATGCTGTTACTGGCTGCAGGCGCCCTCATGCAACAAGGTCTGCTCAACTGGCCGACGACGGTGGTTCTGGCCGTCATCGGGGCCGTGTTGGGTGACAACGGCAGCTACCTGCTCGGGCGCTATGGGGGCGCGCTGGCGCTTCAACATGCCCAGACGACCCCCATCTGGCATCAGGCGCAAAGCACCTTTCACCGCTGGGGTGGGCTGACGATTTTTCTCTCGCGCTTTCTATTAACCCCCCTGGCGTTGCCCGTCAACCTGATTGCGGGCAGCACGCAATACACACCCTGGCGGTTTTTGGGATCGGCTATGTTAGGCGAATTGATCTGGGTACTCACCTTCAGCGGCCTGGGCTATACCTTTGCCGACCGCTGGGAGGCATTGAGTGACCTCACGAGCGGCTTGGGCGCAGTCCTTGTCGTCGTCGCTTTGCTCGTGATCGGCGGCGGATATCTGCTGCGCCGCGTCTGGTTTGGGCGGCAGAAACTGGCCGCGGCTGCGCCGGGCGACGATCAGTCAAGTGGCGGAGATGTTTCTTTACGAGCGCTCAGGTATGTGAGCGTGGCCGGGTTGTCGGTGTGCGGGGCTTTCTCACCAGATGTTCAGGGTCTCTAAACCGCTTTTGAATATCTCCCGTGTAGACTGCTCAGCGTAAGGCAAATTTGGAGTGAAAGAGAGGTTACACGATGACGAGGGCGCCCCCGATCACACTCACTGTTCTCTGCCTGTCGGAAGGTTAAACGTCAGTTGTCGGTAACTAACCAGACCGGACACAGTCCGGTCCTCACGGAGGTGAAACATGTTGAAGTATGCTAAGTATGTGGGCGTGGTGGCGCTGGTCGCCGTGTTGACCGTCGTCGCTCTCAATGCGCTGGCCTATGTTCAGCCGGCTGCGGCTGCCGAGAGGCAAGCCGGCACCGCCCATGGAGGCGGACGCGGGGGCTTCTGCGGGCAGGCGGGGCTGGAGGCGGCGGCCAAAGCGCTGGATATGACGGCGGAAGAGCTGTCCACCCAGTTGTGGGGCGGCGAGAGCCTGGCCAGCCTGGCCGAAAAGGCTGGCGTTGACCTGCAGGATGTCCAGGACGCGGTCACGGCTGCCTGCCAGCAGGCCACCCGGGACGCTATCGAGCAGGCGGTCACCGACGGGACCATTACCCGCGACCACGCCGATTGGCTGCTGGAGGGTCTCGAGAAGGGTTATTGGGGCGGCGGCCGGGGCTTTGGGTTTGGCCCGCGGAGTTTCGGCGGCTTCGGCCACCCTGGTCACTTCGGCCGGTTCCCGTTCGATAAGACCATTCCGCCCGCCAGCACGCCTGCCACGCCCTCTAGCAATTCCTGATCCGAACTGGAGGTAGGCGCACGACAGGTAAGGTAGGAGCGTTGCCAATGGCAACGCTCCTCCTTTTTCCTCTCATCCAATCCTCAGCATTCCTAAGCCAATTTTGAATAACCCGTAAGCCGGTTTTGAATATCTGCCGCCTAGAATGCCGACTGGTTGTGAAACTCGAAATCAAAACACGCTGACATCATTCATGGAGGAAAGAATGAAGAAAACTATCCTTCTCATCTCATTCGTAGGGCTGCTGGCCGCGGGCGGCTACGCCTACTACGCGTTGGTTTACTCGCCCGGCCAGGCAGCGCAGGCCAGTGAAACACCTTTGCAGACCACGACTGTGCGCCGAGGCGACATCGTGATCACGGCCCAGGGCGGCGGCACACTGGTACCGGCGGTTCAGCTCGACCTTGGCTTCCGCACCTCCGGTGTGCTCGCCGAACTCAACGTCGCCGTTGGTGACCGGGTAGAGGCAGGGCAGGTCCTGGCCCGGCTGGACGACGCCGAGGCGAAGGCCCAGGTCGCGCAGGCGGAGCTTAATCTGGCCCAGGCGGAAGAGAATCTCGCCAGCCTCACTGCACCCGCCGCCATCGCCGCCGCCGAACTGGCGGTGGCGAACGCGCAGAATGCCCTCAACACCGCGCAGAAGAACTTGCGCTATGCCCAGAACCCTGCCGGCGAAAGTTTATACGACACCGTGGACGACGCCGGGCTATCGCTCCAAACGGCCCAGGCGAACCTGCAGCTCGCCAACGTCTCCTCCGACGTCTCGGCGTATAACAACGCCGTCTTTGTGACAAACTGGTATCGCCAGTATTACGACGACCTGAAGGCTAAGTTGGATGCCAATCCAGGGAATCTGGAACTGCAGGACAAGGTCGAGCAAGCCTATAACACTTATCAATCCAAGCTGAACGACCAGTTGACCCTGCAATTACGCATCAGCACCGACCAGGCCAGCAAGCAGGCTGCGGTCGCGGATGCGCAGGAAGCCTATGATAATGCGGTCGCCAACCTCGACAACGCCTTGAAAGGCCCGGACGCCATCAAGGTTTCCCTGGCGCAGGCGCAGGCGGACGTGGCCCAGGCCGATCTGGCCCAGGCCGAGGCCAAACTCGCGGAACTTAGAGGCGAACCCCTGCCCGAGGGCGCCACTTCGTCGTTGAGCGCCGCGCGCAATCAGGTGGAACAGGCCAGACTCGCGCTCGAAGACGCCAGGCGCACTCTGGACAACACGGTTATCACCGCGCTGTTCTCCGGCGTCGTCACCGCCGTCAATGGCGTGGTCGGCCAATCCGCCGGCTCGTCGGCTATCATCACCCTCGCCGACCTCGACCACGCGCAAATTCAGTTCTACGTGGACGAAACGGACATGGGCTACGTGGACGTGGGTTATCCCATCAGCGTGGTCTTCGACGCCGCGCCGGATGTCACTTTTACCGGCCAGGTGATCCGGGTGGACCCGGCGCTGGTTTCTGTGGGCAACACATCGGTGGTGCAGGCCTGGGCGACGCTTGAGCGTAGCGGCAATGACGCTATCCGCCTGCTCTCCGGCATGAACGCCATCGTGGAAGTGACCGCCGGTGAGGCGCGCAACGCGCTGCTGGCGCCGGTGCAGGCGCTGCGCGAACTCGCGCCGGGTTCGTACGCCGTCTTCGTCGTCCAGCCAGAGGGCGCGCTGAAACTGACGCCGGTCACGGTCGGGTTGAAGGATTTCACCCATGCGGAGATCAAGTCCGGTCTGAACCCGGGTGATGTGGTCAGCACCGGCGTCGTGGAGACCGCGCAATGACCCCGGACGCCATCATTCAACTCGAAGACGTGACTAAAGTGTACGGCGTGGGTGAAGCGCAGGTGGCGGCGCTTAAGGGGGTCAACCTGCGCATCGAGGCGGGTGACTTCATCGCCATCATGGGCCCGTCCGGCTCAGGCAAGAGCACGCTGATGAACATCGTCGGCTGCCTGGATCGTCCGACCGAGGGACGCTACTCGCTGGCCGGCGAAGACGTGAGCGGCCTGAACAAAGCGCGACTGGCGAATATCCGCAACCGCAAGATCGGGTTCGTCTTTCAATCGTTCAACCTCCTGCCGCGCGCAACGGCGTTGAAGAATGTGCTGCTGCCGCTGCTGTATGACCGACACAATGGGCGCAGCCCGCGTGAACGTGAAGCCCGCGCGCGCGAGGCGTTGGCCGCCGTGGGCCTGGCCGACCGCCTGCATCACTTCCCGAGTCAACTCTCCGGCGGCCAGCAACAGCGCGTCGCGATTGCGCGCGCCCTCATCAACGACCCGGCCCTGATCCTGGCCGACGAGCCGACCGGCAACCTGGACAGTCAATCCAGCGCCGAAATCATGGGCCTGCTGCGCGAACTGCACGAGCGCGGACGCACGATTGTGATGATCACGCATGAGGCGGATATCGCCGTCCACGCGCAGCGGATGATTCACATGCGCGACGGACGCATTGTGGACCTGCCAGATCAGCGCCCGCCGGTTTTGTCTATCCCGGCGCTCGTCGCCGAACGGAGGTAACCATGCACCCGCTGGAAATTATCCGCACCGCCTGGGAGGGAATGCTGGCCAACAAGTTGCGCGCCCTGCTCACCACGCTGGGCGTCATCATCGGCGTGTCGGCCGTCATCGTCATGGTCGCCGTCAGCGCCGGGACCGAGGCCACCATCGCCGAGCGAATCAACAGCCTGGGCACGAATCTGCTGTTCGTGACCCCGAACTTCACGCCGAACCGCGCGGGCGCCCCCGGCGGTCCTCCGAATGCCAGCGCCCAACTGGTCTATGACGACGCGATGGCCATCGCCGATGAGATCAAAGCCGTCGCCGGAGTCTCCGTCGAGCGCAACACCACGCAAAGCGTCAAGGCCGGCAATCTCACGCTGGAGGACGTGTCTCTGGTCGGGACGACGACCGATTATCCCGAAGTGCGCAACGTGCCGGTCGGCGAGGGCCGCTTCTTTAATGAGAAGGAACTCGAACGCGCCAGCAAGGTCGTCGTGCTGGGTTCCGGCCTGGCCGGGGAATTGTTCGGCGACTCGAGCGCGCTGGGCCAGACTGTTACAGTGGGCAATACGAAACTCACCGTGGTGGGGGTGATGAAGGAAAAGGGCTTGGTGGGCGGCCTGGACTTTGACGCGCAGATGTATGCGCCCATCACGCTCGTCTTCAAGAAGTTCACGCCCTCGCAACTGGCCCGCTTTCAGGGCGACCGCGTCAACACCATCACAGTTGAGATGGCCGAGGGCGCCGAGACCGAGAAAGTCATCCAGCAGATTGAGTTGCTGTTGGCGCAGCGCAAAGAGGTGACTTTGGACGAACTCAGTTTCACCGTGCGGACCCAGGACGATTTGATCCAGACGCAGGAGTCCACCACCGAAGCGTTCCGGTCGCTGCTGGCCTGGGTGGCCGGGGTGTCGCTGGTGGTTGGCGGCATCGGCATTATGAACATTATGCTGGTGAGCGTCACCGAGCGCACGCGTGAAATCGGCCTGCGGCAGGCGGTGGGCGCGACCCCCGGCGACGTCCGCTGGCAGTTTCTCACCGAGGCGCTGGCCCTCAGCCTGGCGGGTGGGTTGCTGGGGGTGATCGCCGGCGTAGGCGGCGCGTGGCTCTTTGGCCAACTGGGCGGGATGCGCACCGTCGTCGTGCCGGGATCCATCCTGCTCGCCTTCAGTTCCGCCTTTGCCGTCGGCCTCTTCTTTGGCTACTACCCGGCGACGAGGGCCGCGCAACTCGACCCGATTGAGGCTTTGCGGCACGAGTAGCAACGATCATCAGTCGTTCACGAATTCGTCGTGACGACTTTAGTCGTCAGCCAGAGCAAGCGACTGAAGTCGCTACTACAAGCAATTTCGTGAGGTACTGAGCATAGACGTGTGATGTGCTTCCGCCCCCAGGCTGCGCTTCGGGGGTCAGCGAAAGTGCATTGCACGTTATTCTCTGGAGGTATCAAAAATGCGAAAGATAATGACCTTGACCCTGTTGGCGGCGCTGGCCGTCACGCTGGCGGCCTGCGGCGCGTCGGCCGCGTCGAATTCGACCCATGCCGCCGGCGGCCAGGCTGCGGCCAGCGCCCCGAATGCGGTTGGCACGCCCGGCCCCAACAACGCCGCTCTGCCGGTGTTGACTCAGTTGCTGATCGGCACGTTCAAACTGGAAGACACGGAACTCGCCGTCACACCCGAGCAGGCCAAAACCCTGCTGCCTCTCTGGCAAGCCGTCCGCAGCCTGAGCAACAACGACACGGCGGCGAGCGCGGAGATGACCGCACTGGAGAAGCAGATTCAAGAGACGATGACGACTGAACAGACGGCCCAGATCAACGCCCTGCAACTCACCCGCGCCGACTTGCAGACGCTGGCCGGCGACCTGGGGATCACGTTTGGCGGCGGCAATCGGGCCAACGCCAGCGGCACACCTGTGGCTCGGGGGAGCGGCGGCTTTCCGCCGGATGGGGGCGCTTTCCCTGGCGGCGGCTTTCCAGGTGGGGGCGCTTTTCCCCCAGGCGGCGGGCTCCAGAATCTGACTCCAGAACAGCAGGCGACGCTCGAAGCGCGCCGGGCGTCACGGCCTAACCTGAGCGTGCCTGCGCCGTTTGTGGAGGCGCTGATCCGGTTGCTTGAAACGAAAGCGCAGTAGAACTTTAGAACTCGTCTAAGAACAACCTCCCGTTTTCTAGCGTAGGAGCGGTTTTCAACCGCGAGGGTCGCGGTCGAAGATCCCCGTAAGGGGGCTACAAGCCGCTCCTACGGTTGTGAAAGTGCTTTAGACGGCCCCTTATCTCTCTCAGGGCAGCGGGTGCCAACTCAGCGAGAGGCCGAACGCCAAGGCGGCCAGGAGCGCGCCGATGGCCGTGAACGCTACACTGAGTTCCGTGATCTCGTGCCGGGTGATTAAGGACGTGGGGAGTGTCTGGAAAACATCGTGCAGCTCGCCCGCGCTTTCCGCCGAGTAATACGATCCGCCAGTCATATCCGCAATTTGTTTTAACGTCGCCTCGTCAATCCCCCGGCGAAACCGGCCCCCAAATGACTGGCCGCCGCCAAACGGATTGCCGCTCTGAAACGACGGGCCGCAAGCCGGAAGCGATTGATTCTCGTTCTCGGTGCCAAACCCGATGGTGTAGACGCGGATGCCCCGGTCCACGGCTTGCTGGGCGGCGTCCAAGGGCAAGGGGCCGGAGTTGCTCACCCCATCGGTGAGCAAGACGATGATCGCCGGCGCGTACGCCCCCCTGGGCACCGGCGTCGGTTGGTTTCCCGGCGAAGACCCGCTCACGCTCGGCGCAACGCTCGGATCTATTTCGGCAATCGCATCCAGCGCTTTGAGAATGCCGCTGCCAATCGCCGTCCGGCGCCCCGTGATGAGGCTCACGACGGCGTCTTCCAGGATTTCCTGATCCGTGGTGGGCGGCTGGATCAACTCCGCGAAGCCGCCGAACGCGACGACGCCGATCTGCGTGGTGGAACTTTGGCGTCGAATGAAGGACAGCGCAGCGGACTTGGCCGCCTCCAGGCGGCTGGGCTGAATATCGGTCGCACACATGCTCCGCGAGACATCCACGGCGAGGATGATGGTCGTCCGACCGGCGGGCACGCTGACGATGGCCACCGGGCGGCTTAAGGCGGTGACCAGGCTGGTCAGCCCGAGCAAGAACAGGGCAAACGGGAGGTGACGCCGCAGGCGCGACGAGTGAGGGAGCGCCTCGCGCACCAGCGCCAGGCTGGAGTAGCGCACCGCGAAACGCCGCCGTCGTCGCAGACTCCAAACGTAGGCCGCGACAATCAGAGGGATGAGTCCCAGCAGGACAAGGAACCCCGGCCAAAGCCAGTCCATGGGCTATCTCCTTCCAGACCCTCAGGGTCTCCGAGACCCTTCGGGTCTGAAATCCGCGCGCCAGCCAGGTCACGGCAGGCGGTTAAACCACAGGAGCGACGCTGCGCCGCCGATCAGCAAGGTGAGGAGGCTGACGCCCGCAAACAGGGAAGTGACTTCCATTTTTTCCGGTTTGATCACCAGCTGCGGGTCGAGTTTCTCGTAAATGGCGCGCAGGTCTTGTTCGTCCTGGGCGTTGTAATAGGCGCCCTCGGTGATGTGCGCGATTTGTTGCAGCATGGCCTCGTCGAGCTGCGTGTGAACGGCGAAGCCGTCAATATGCA
>DAOTXG010000334.1:0-10688 GCA_034435515.1 Anaerolineales bacterium | reverse complement strand
GCGAGGAGGACGGCGAATATAAAAAGAGAGAGGGTCTTGAGGCGCATGGATGTGCTCGGAGTGTGGGAGTAGGGGCGTATGGGAGTGCGGGTGATTATAGCCGCAACGGGGTTGCTTTGCTGAGGAAGTGATTTACAATCGTGGGCTGAGAGCACATCCATGAAGGAATCTGCAATGCTGGTAATTGCTCACGGCCCGCCGCCGGGGAATCGAATTCCCCGGCTGAAAGCGTGGACGCGAAGCGGGCTAAAGCCGATTGGCGTTCCCTACAGTCCGGTTTACCGGACTTCCATGTTTTCAGCCGGGAGATTGTATCTCCCGGCGGGAGTGGGGCGGAAGGGGTAAGCAGTGACCAATGACCTGGCTGACGCAGGGTTTGGAAGCTAATCTCTACCGCCTTAATCCGTGGTGGCGTGGCTTGCCGCAGGCGCCGTTGCCGCCAGTCAAACGTTGGGCCTTCTCTCTGGCGTTGGGACGCCTGAAAAACGGTCTGACAAAAGCCACAGTGGTGAGCGGGCCGCGCCAGGCTGGGGCCGCTTTTTTTGCGCCGAGATCGTGGAGATTCGGGGCGAGGGGGCGCATTCCGCCGTATTTGCCCTTTAATGGCCTGGCGCCTCTCAAAGATAAAGACTTCTGGCTGGGCTTAAGGCAATTCGGCCTGGAGCACCAGGCGTTGAGGGATCGGGCTTTCACGGCTTTCTCAGAGCGAGGCGCTTATCCGATAGCCCACGTGCGCGCCGACCGCCCCTGGGATGAGCTGGCCGATTTGCTCAACGAAACGGTGATCCAGCGCGCGATCCGGCACGACCTGCGCGTGGGGCCGAGAGGGACCCGGCGTGACGAGCATCTGCTGAATGCGAAAAAAACGTAACTTTGCAACTCCGGTGAGATGTGCAGACGACCAGTTGAAGGCGGTGCTGTTTGGCTTTGCCGCCGGGCAGGAGCTTTCGGAGCACACGGCCTCGTCGCCGGCCGTGATTCACATCCTGCGCGGCGAGGCTCAACTGACGCTGGGAGGCAAGGTGTGTGAGGCGTGCGAGGGCGCGTGGGTGCACATGCCCGCTCAACTCCCGCACAGCGTGCAGGCCAAGACCCCGCTCGTGATGTTACTGTTGTTGGTGAAGTCATAGAACTGGGGAACGCTGATTTCGCTGAAAAAACGCTGATGGCGCGGATTTTTCTTTTTTGAATTATCAGCGACGATCCGCTTGATCAGCGTCATCAGCGTTCCCCGGCCTCCTGAAGATAGCCCCCTCTATGAATGTTGCTCGCCTGCCGTTGCTGGCTCTGGCCGGGATGGCGCTGCTTGCGGCGATGTGGGCCGGGCTGGTGCGCCTGGGCTGGGCGCTCCCGCCGCTCCGCGCCGCCTGGGTCGCCAATCACGGCCCGCTGATGATCTCCGGTTTCCTTGGCGCGCTTATCAGCCTGGAACGCGCCGTGGCGCTCTCGGCCCGGCTGAACCGCCGCTGGCCCTACGCCGCGCCGCTGCTGGCCGGGCTGGGCGGGCTGGCGCTCCTCACCGGCCTGCCGAATCCGCTTGGGCCTGGGCTGATTGCGCTGGGCAGCCTGGGCTTAGCGCTCATCTTCGTCGTCATTAACCGGCTGCATCTCGATTGGGCGCACGCGACGATGGGCCTCGGCGCGCTTCTATGGCTGGCCGGGAACGGGCTATGGCTGGCGGGACATCCCGTCTCGCACGTGACTTTGTGGTGGGCCGGCTTTCTCGTGCTCACCATCGCCGGCGAGCGGCTGGAGTTGGCGCGCCTCCTCCTGCTGAACAAACGCGCCCTCCTGCTCTTCGCCGTCGGTGTCGTGCTCTATCTTATCGGCCTCCTGGTGTCCTTACTGACCTTTGAGCCGGGCGTGCGTTGGAGTGGCCTCGGCCTGCTGGCCCTCGGGCTGTGGCTGCTGCGCTACGACCTGGCGCGCAAGACCATCCGGCAGACCGGGCTGCCCCGCTTCGTCGCGGCCTGTTTACTGCCGGGCTACGCCTGGCTGATTTTTGCCGGGGCGTTGTGGCTCTGGCGCGCCGAGGTCTTCGCGGGCGGCCCACTGTACGACGCGATGCTGCACAGCCTGCTGCTGGGCTTCGTATTCTCGATGATTTTCGGCCACGCTCCCATCATCCTCCCCGCCGTGATAGGTTTGCCTCTTGCCTACCGTCCCGCGTTTTACGCCCATCTCGCGCTGTTGCACGCCGGGCTGGCCGCGCGCGTCGCCGGCGACCTCGCCTTCAACCCGGCCCTGCGGATGTGGGGCGGGCTGTTCAACGTGATCGCTATTCTGTTGTTTCTGGGGAACATGGTTCGGTCGGCGCGTTGGCGGCCATCGACTCGTCGAGCACCCCAGCGCTGAGAAGATGACCGGCCCGATATGAACTGCGCACAAGAGGACCGGCTGCAACGGCCCGGAAGCCCAGGGCCAGTCCCACCTCCTGGTACCAGGCAAACTCCATCGGATGAATGTGCTCGATGACCGGCCAGTGGCGAGCGGTGGGCTGTAAGTATTGCCCCAGGGTCAGAAGTTCACATCCCACTCGTCGCAGATCTTTCATCACCTCAATGACTTCTCCCCGCATCTCCCCCATTCCCAGAATAAGCCCGGCCTTGGTTGTCAAGCCGGCACGGCGCGCCCACGCCAACACACCCAACGCCCGCTGATAGTTCTTCCGAGGCTGAACACGGGCATAGAGCCGGGGCACGGTCTCGACGTTATGATTCAACACATCCGGTCGGGCCGCAATGACCCGCTCCAAAGCCGTCATCGAGCCCCCGAAATCGGAGATCAACGCTTCGACCGTGGCCCCAGGGCAACGCCGTCGCACAGCCGCGATGGTCGCTGCAACCTGTGCGGCGCCCCCGTCGGGCAAATCGTCCCGAGCCACCATAGTGATGACTACATGGCGCAACCCCATCCGGGCCGCCGCTTCCGCCAAGCGGACCGGCTCCAGCGGGTCTGGAGGCAACGGCCGCCCTCGGGTCACCGCACAAAATCGACAAGGGCGGGTGCAGATATCACCTAAGAGCATAAACGTTGCCGTCCCCTGGTCCCAGCACTCACCAATGTTCGGGCACAGGGCCTCTTCACACACTGTATGCAGATGCAGGTCCCGAAACAGACCTTCCAACTGTTCTACGCTTTCTCCAACAGGGGCTGTGGCGATCAGCCAGGGCGCCTCCTGAAAGCCGAATTCTAGGGTGACCTCGAACACTCGGCCAAGAGCCTCTAGAAAGGCTGTCTCTACTGCCGCTAGGTCCACCGGCCAACCGAGGATCCGGGCCATGGAGGTTACCCCTTTATCGGCCAGACCGCAGGGGATGATGCACCGGAAGTGCTCCAGCCGAGGATTCACGTTGAGCGCTAGGCCGTGATAACTCACTCCTTGCCGCAGGGCGATGCCCACGGCCGCGATCTTGTCCTCCCCAACCCACACGCCGGGATGATGTTCTTGCCGTCCCGCCGTGATGCCGAACTGGCCGAGGCAGGCAATGGCCGCTTCCTCCAGCCGCCAGAGGTAGGCGTGGGCGTCATATGGGCGAGCCGATGTGCCCAACTTGAGGATAGGATAAACCACCAGTTGACCCGGGCCGTGGTAAGTCGCCCGGCCACCCCGGTCCGTCTGGACGAGGTCAAAACCCTGCCGACGCAGAACCGTCTCTGAAACCAGCAAATCCTCAGCGCCGCCGCCCCGGCCGAGGGTGATGACGGGATGATGCTGGCCCAAAAGCAGCAGGTCGTCCACTGCGTCCTGCTGCCGAGCCTCTACTAACCGTTCCTGGAGCCGCGAAGCCCAACGATATTCAACAGCGCCTAACTTCAGAACGGTAACCTTGTTCGCAGCCATGGATCTCACAATTGCCGCATGGCATCCTGAGCTGCTTCGACCAGGGCTTCCGCCACCGTGGGATGCCCAACAGTCATCCCAGCCACGTCCTCTGCCAGGGCTTCCAGGCGCAGGGCCATGGCCGCCTGGGCAATCAGTTCTGTGGCAAAGGGGCCTAGAATGTGCACCCCTATCAACTTCCCATGCGGTTTCTGGGCCACAATCTTCACCAGGCCCAGCGGTTGTCTCAGCGTCAGAGCGCGGGCATTGGCCCCTAGGTCAGCCCGCCCGATGACCACCTCGATCCCTTGAGCCTGTGCCTCGGGTTCCGTTAGCCCAACCGCCGCCACCTCCGGTGGGTTATGGTAGACCCGTGGGACGACGCGTGCCTCCAGCACAGCCTTCCCGCCAAGAATATTCTCTGCCGCCACGAGTCCTTGGGCGCGGGCGAAATCTGAGAGCATCCGGCCCCCAGTCACATCACCAGCCGCATAGACCGTTGGCTGGGTGGTCTGCTGCTGCTCATTCACCACCATGACTCCCCCCTCGACTTTAGCCCTGAGGCCGGCCCCGGTTGGCAAGAGGGGCCGACGGCAGTCTGAGACTAAGACCTTTTCAGCCACCTCCGAGGCGCCATCGCGGCTCTGAACCTGTTTATGCCCCTGGGGCGTTGTCGCGATGGCTTGCGCCGGAAAAGACAACCGAACCCGAAGACCCATTTGCTCCAAGACAAACTGAAGGGCTTCGGCGATCTCTGGATCTTCGCCGCGCAGAAGTTGAGGGCCTTCTTCCACTAAGGTCACCTGCGCGCCACAGGCATGAAAAAAGACCGCCCATTCCACCCCGATGAAATTCCCGCCGAGTACGATCAGGCTTTGCGGAGGCCGCTCCAGGTCCAGGGCATGGTCCGTAGTCAGGATCCCCGGTTCGTTCATACCAGGGATAGTCGGCAGGACAAAAGCCGAACCCGTGGCGAGGATCAGGTGGGGCGCCCGCAGGGTCTCCTTCCGGCCGGTGCGCTCTTCCACTTCCACCTCGCCCGGACCGATCACCCGGGCATCCCCCTGCACCACCTGGACGCCGTTCTGTTCCAGCTGAAGTTGAACGAGGCTGTGGAGGCGCTGGATGATCTTGTCCCGCTGCTGGCGCAGGGAAGGTAAGTCGGGATCTTCCAGGGCCAATCCCACTCCCCAGGCACGTGCTTCCTGGCCGTGACGTCGCAGGGAGGCCATTTCGACACTGGCGACCGTGGGAACACAGCCCCGATGCAGACATGTTCCCCCCAGATGCTCCCGCTCCACCAACAGGACCTGCGCCCTCCGTTCCTGAGCTCGCAAAGCCGCCGCCAGACCCGCCGGACCCCCACCCAGGATGATCAGATCGGCACCCATGATGACCTCACATGTTCACATTTTTCGCGCTATCAGACTGCCCTTACCTCGCAAAGATAAGGGAAGGCGTTTCCAGCAGCTCTTTCACCTGGCGTAGGAAAGCGGCCGCCACAGCTCCATCCACCAGCCGATGATCCACGGTAAGGCTTAGCGTCATCATGGTCCGCTTGGCGGCCTCACCCTGGTAGACGACCAGTTTCTCCACGATGCGACCTACCCCGAGGATGGCCGCCTCGGGCGGATTGACGATGGGCGTGAACCCATCTACCTCGTACATCCCCAGGTTGGTGATGGTAAAAGTGCTCCCCGTCACTTCGTCTACCGTCAGCCTCCCGGCCCGTGCCCCTTCCGCCAGGCGTTTCGTGTCCAGAGCCGTCTCCTCCAGCGTCTTCTTGTCGGCCTCCCGCACCACTGGAACGATGAGCCCTTCCTCGAGGGCCACGGCCACCCCGACATGAATCTCCGGCAGGAGCTGAATCTCCTCCCCCACCAGGGTGGCATTGAGGCGGGGGTGTTCCCTCAGGGCCACGGCCACAGCCTTGATGATGATGTCGGTGTAAGTCAAGTTGAACCGCTGTTTGAGCCGCTCCCGCGTCCGCACCATCTCAGTGACATCGGCTTCGGTCAGCAATGTCACCTGGGCCATCGTCTGCAGGCTCTCGCTCATGCGCTGCGCGATGGCCTGACGCATGCCTAGGAAAGGGATGGCCCGCAGCGGGGGCGGCGCCTTGTAAGCCTCGACGAAGGTCAGGACATCCTTCTCGGTGATACGGCCGCCGGGGCCGGTACCTTTCACTTGGGTCAGGTCTAGGCCGTGTTCCCGGGCCAACGTCTTAGCCATGGGCGAGGCCAGGACCTGTGGGACCTGGACCCGCTCCGCGGCAGCCCGCTGTACATCGGCCTCGGTGATCCGCCCCTCGGGGCCAGTGCCAGTGATCTGAGCCAGGTCAACACCGAGTTCTTTGGCCAGCCGCTTGGCCGCTGGTGACGCAGGGACGAAAGGCTTGGCCTCGGAAGGCAAGGGAGCCGGCGCTGAAGCGGCGGCCGGCGGCGCCTTGACCGGCGCAACTGCCGGCGGCGGAGCAACCTCAGGCATCGCCTCGCCCGGCGCGAGGACATAACCGATGACAGCCCCGACCGGCCGGGTCCCTTTCTCTCGAACGACGTGGCGTACGATCCCGGTTGCCGGCGCCTCGATCTGGTAGCTGATCTTTTTGCTCATCACCACTACGAGGGGCTCACCTTTGTTGACCGTCTCCCCGTCATGCTTCACCCACTTGACCACAGCCCCCTCGGTCATGGCCATTCCCAGTTTGGGCATGATGATTTGAGTGGCCATCGCCCTCTCCTCGTTGGGGGTGGCTGGATGGTTGGACGGCGGGGTAGCGCCATCCGCCATCCAGCCATTTTTTACGGTGTGCTCAGCGCCCGTACTGCCTGGGCGATGCTGACCGGGCCGGGGATGACGAAGTCCTCCAGGGTATCGCTGTAGGGGATGGGCACATCGGGCACAGCCAGCCGCCTGGGTGGGACATCCAGATAGTCCAGGGCCTCCTCGGCCACCAGGCAGACGATTTCGCTGCACAGCCCGAAGCTCTGGTAGTCTTCGTCCACGATGAGCAGCCGGTGGGTCTTCTTCACCGAGTGGATGATGGCCGCCTTGTCCAGCGGCACCAAGGTGCGCAGGTCAAGGACCTCGGCGCTGATGCCGTCTTTAGCCAGCGTTTCGGCCGCCTCCAGCGCGCGATGGACCATCATGGATACGGCCACGAGGGTCACGTCCGTGCCCTCGCGCTTGACGTCGGCTGCGCCAAAGGGAATGGTATAGGGTTCTTCGGGTACCGGGGCCCAGGTCGCCTCGATGATGCTCATCCACGGCAGGCCCATCAGCCCCTTGTGGAAGAAGAACATCACCGGGTTGTCGTCGCGGATGGCCTGGGTCATCAGGCCTTTGGCGTCATAGGGCGTGGACGGGACGACGACTTTGATGCCAGGCAGGTGGGCGAAGAGGCTGTATAGGCACTGTGAGTGCTGTTCCGCGTCGTTGTAGCCTCCGCCCATGGCCGTCATGAGCACCATGGGCACCTTTATCTGGCCACCCGACATGTAGTGGATCTTGGACATGTGGTTGAGAACCTGGTCGAAGCAGGCGCCGATGAAGTCAATGAACATCACCTCGGCGATGGGGCGCATCCCTTCCAGCGCGGCGCCCACGGCGGCGCCGACCAGGCCCATTTCCGAGATGGGTGTATCCCGTATCCGCTCGTCGCCGAATTTCTTCCACAGCTCGGAGGTGGCTCCGAAGATGCCGCCATAGAGGCCCACGTCTTCGCCCATGACGAACACCCCTGGGTCTCGCTCCATCTCCTGCCGAATGGCCTCAGCCACGGCCTGATACATGGGGATGACTCGTTGTGTCATTTTGCTTTCTCCTTGTAAATCGCGGATGGCCTATCGCGTATCGCGACAACCAGCAACAGGCGATTAGCGATAGGCGATACGCACTCAGGCGAAGACATGCAGCAGAGCCTCGGTTGGCTCAGGCGGAGGGCTCTGGCGCGCGAATTCGACGGCAGCGTTGACGGCCGCCGTCTCTTCCTGCTGGATGCGGTCGGCGTCGGCCTGGGTGAAGACCCTGTCCTTGATCAGTTTTTCGGCGAAGCGGGGGATGGGGTCTTTCTTCCGCCATTCCTCGTCCTCCCCGGCCGGCTTGTAGGCCTGGGGATCGCCCTCGAAGTGGCCCCGATAGCGGTAGCACAGGCACTCGATGAGGGATGGCCCTTCACCACGGCGAGCGCGGGCGATGGCTTCGCCGGCCGCCTCGTAGACAGCCATCACGTCCATGCCGTCCACCAACACGCCGGGCACGCCGTAGCCGGCCGCCCGCTCTGCATTCGACCGCACCGAGGTGGAATGGCTTTTGGGCACGGAGATGGCGTACAGGTTGTCCTCACAGATGAAGACGGCCGGCAACTTCCAGAGCCCGGCCAGGTTGAGGCTTTCGTGGAATGCGCCGATGTTGGCCGCGCCCTCGCCGAAGAAGGACACCGCCACGTTGTCGCGGCCCTGCATCTTGTGGGCCAGGGCCGCGCCCACCACGTGCGGGATGCCACCGCCGATGATGCCGCCGCAGCCGAAGTGCAGCCCGGCGTCAAAGAGGTGCATGTGGCCGCCCTTGCCCTGGCACAGGCCGGTCTTCTTGCCGAACAGTTCGGCCATCATCTTCTTGAGATCCACCCCCTTGGCGATCAGGTGACCGTGGGCGCGGTGGGTGCCGGCCACGGCATCCTCGGGCCGCAGGTGGGCGCAAACGCCGGTGGCCACGGCCTCCTCGCCGCTGTAGAGGTGCATCTCGCCTGGGATAGGCCCGGCGGCAATGTTAAAGACGGGCGTCTTCCCCTCCCAGTACAGGCCGCCGACGGTCTCCTCGAACGTGCGAATCCTGACCATCAGGCGGTACAGATCAATGAGTTTCTCCTTGCTGACTTCCATGGGATTTTCTCCTTCCTTGTGCTTCGTCAGCACCTGGCAGCACGATAGACCGAAACACGCCGGCCCAGGCGGCCTCGGCCATGCACTTGCCGATGTCCACCACCCGTGGCCCGTGCTTCGTCAGGCGAACGGTCAACCGGTGATCGTGGCCAACCTCTATCGTCCGCTCCCCGTCCAGCGCAACCGTGCACGGGCCTGAGTTCAGCGCCACCTCGCTCCCCAGGGAGAGAAGTTGGTAACTGTGAATCGCGACCGGGACGATCAGGCCGGGCGCGATCGGCGCCAGCACCGAGGGGCCCCCCTCACCAAGTTGCAGATACATCCCCGTGCTGTCGCGCGCGTCGAAGGGATGCAAGGAACTGCCCACCGCCGACAGGCCGATGCTGCCGGGTTGGGCGCGGGCCAGGACGACCTCGCGGATGCGCGCCGGGTCCCACAGGGCCCGGCTGCCGATGAACAGGTCGGCGCACACCACTACGTCAATCAGGGCGATGTCCACCAACTGGTGATCCGCGTGCACCTCCAGCCGCTTGGTCGTGAAGGTCACGCGCTCCACATCCACCGCGCGCGCCGCAACCAGTCCGGCGGCCAACCCGGCCACGGTGCCCTCAATCAGGTAGGGGAAGGCATTGTTAGTGCCCGTCGAGATAGGCACCAAGGGGACCGTCCCGCAGCCCTTGGCGACCGCCCGATTGGTGCCATCGCCGCCCAGCGTGAGGATGCAGCCCACTCCCATCTCGCAGAAGCGTTGCGCTGCTTGGGTGGAGTCCTGGTCGTCGCCAAGCATCGGCATCTCCAGAAAGGAGCCCGCGAGGGAGAGTTTCAGGCCATCCAGGGCGCGCACCCCTAGGCCGTAGTAGTCCGGCATGAAGATCGCCCGCCGCACTCTCACTGCATCTAGCGCCAGCAGGACACGGCGCAGGATGTTCACCTTCTCGTTATTGTCAAACACCGAGCCGTGGGCCACCAGGCGGCGGATGTCCTTGCCTGAGGCCGGGTTGGCGATGATCCCAACGGTGGGCATGAGTCACCTTGACGACGTGATACGTGAGGGGTGAAACGTGATGCGTAAAACGTAATCACGCATCACGTTTCACGACGGCTTCGCCATAAGTGACTTCAGCGTGGAGACGATCTTGTCCACGCTGGGGATGTAGTAGTCCTCCAATGGCGCACTGAAGGGCACGGGGGTATGCGGCGCCGTCAGCATCCGCGGCGGGGCATCCAGGTAATCGAAGGCCCGCTCGCTGACCAGCGCCACGATGTCTGTGGCCAGGCCGCAGCGCGGGTTGTCCTCGTCCACCACCACCAGCCGGTGCGTCTTCTTGACCGAGTCCAGAACCACTTTCTCGTCCAGCGGCGATGGGGTGCGCAGGTCAATCACTTCCACGTCCGTCCCGGCCTGGGCCAGCTTCTCGGCCGCTTCCAGGACGAAGTGGACCATGCGGCCCATGGTCACCACTGTGACATGCTTGCCCTGGCGTTTGACGTCGGCCACGCCCAGGGGGATGGCGTAGTCGCCCTCGGGCACCTCGCCGGTCATGTCGTAGAGCAGTTTATGCTCGAAGAAGATCACCGGGTCGGGGTCGCGGATCGCGGCGATGAGCAGCCCCTTGGCGTCGTGAGGGGTGGACGGGACCACCGTCTTCAGGCCGGGCATGTGGGTGAAGACGGAGTAGTGGCAGCCCGAATGCTGACCGGCCGCCCGGAAACCGGCGCCGATCATGGTGCGGATCACTAGGGGCACCTGGGCCTTGCCACCGAACATGTAGCGCAGTTTGGCCCCCTGGTTGAATATCTGATCCATGGTCACACCGAAGAAGTCCACGAACATGAGTTCGGCGATGGGGCGCAGGCCGGTGGCGGCGGCCGCCACTGCCGCGCCGATGAACGCCGACTCGCTAATGGGCGTGTCCAGGACGCGCTTACGCCCAAACTCCGTGACCAGCCCCTTCGTGACCCCCAGCACGCCGCCCCAGGCC
>DAOTXG010000333.1:0-11380 GCA_034435515.1 Anaerolineales bacterium | reverse complement strand
CCCCGCCAATCATCCCCCCCACCCCGTTCGACATCAGCCCGAGCATCCCGCTGGTAATCGCGCCGATGACGGCCGACAACCCAATGCCGTCATAAATCTGGACGCTGACGTACCCCGCTTTCGCCAGGTAGCCCGTGAGCGCGCCGACCACCGAGCCAAAGACCAGACCCAGGACAGTAAAGAGGATGGTTCGCCCAGCTGATTCCGACACGGCTCAACCTCCTGCCTATTTCTTGCCGACTCCTTTGACCACTTCTTCCGCCAGAGGCGCGGGCAATTGCTGGTAGTGGTGAAACTCCATGGTGTACACGCCGCGTCCCTGGGTCATCGAGCGCAGGTCGGTGGCGTAGCCGAACATCTCGGCCAGCGGGACCATGGCGCGGATGGCCTGGGCGTTCGCGCGCGGCTCCATCCCCTCAATCGTCGCGCGCCGGGCCGACAGGTTGCCCAGCACGTCGCCCATGTATTCTTCCGGCGCGATCACTTCCACTTTCATCACCGGCTCTTGCAGCACCGGCCCGCCGCGCTGCATGCCGTCTTTGAAGGCCATCGAACCGGCGATCTTGAAGGCCATTTCGTTCGAGTCGACGTCGTGCGAAGACCCGTCGTACAGCGAGACGCTCACGTCCACGACCGGATAGCCGGCGATGACGCCGCTTTCGGCCGCCTCGCGAATGCCTTTCTCCACCGCCGGGATGAACTCCTTTGGAATCGCCCCGCCGACGATGTCGTTTTCAAACGTGACGCCGGAGCCAGGCTCACCCGGTTCCAGCGCGATCACCACGTGACCATACTGGCCGCGCCCGCCTGATTGTTTGGCGTATTTCAGGTCCACCTTTGGGACGGCGCGGGTGATCGACTCTCTGTACGCCACGCGCGGGCGGCCCACATTCGCCTGCACCCGGTATTCGCGCAACATGCGGTCCACCAGCACTTCGAGATGGAGTTCGCCCATCCCGGAGATGATCGTCTGGCCCGTCGCTTCATCCGCGCGGACGTGGAACGTCGGGTCTTCCTCCGCCAGTTTGCGGAGGGCTTCGCCCATCTTTTCCTGGTCGACGCTCGTCTTCGGCTCCACCGCGACCGCAATCACCGGATCGGGGAACGAGATCGCTTCGAGGACAATCGGATTCGCCTGGTCGGTGAGCGTATCCCCGGTGAAGGATTCCTTGAGGGCCAGCACCGCGGCGATGTCGCCGGCCTCCACGTGCTCGATGTCCTCGCGCCGGTCGGCGTACATGCGGATGAGCCGCCCGATGCGCTCGCGTCTGCCCTTGGTCGAGTTGTACACCATCGTGCCCGACGAAATTTTGCCGGAATACACGCGGAAATAGGCCAGCCGCCCGACGTAGGGATCGGCGACGATTTTGAACACCAGCGCGGCCAGCGGCGCTTTCACGTCCGCCGGACGCTCGACGGGGTCGTCCGTGTTCGGGTTCGCGCCCCGCACCGCCGGGATGTCGAGCGGCGACGGCAGGAGGTCCACGACCGCGTCGAGCACCGGCTGGACGCCCTTGTTCCGCAGCGCCGAACCGCAGAAGACCGGGTTGCACTTGCCGGCGATGACCGCCTTGCGCAGCGCCGTTCGCAGCTCGGGGACGGTGATCTCCTGGCCCTCCAGATATTTGAGCGTCAGGTCGTCGTCCGTTTCGGCGATGGCCTCGACCATCCTGGCGCGCGCGGCGGCGGCTTCGTCTTTCAGCTCCGCCGGGATCTCCGCCCGCTCCATCTTCGTCCCCATGTCGTCGCTCCAATAGAGGGCCGCGTTCTCCAGCAGGTCAATCAGGCCGCGGAACGCCGCCTCGCGCCCGATGGGCAGTTGTAGGGGGATGGGATTCGCGCCCAGCCGGTCTTTGATGGATTGCACCGAGCGCTCAAAATCCGCGCCGATGCGGTCCATTTTGTTAATGAAGCAAATGCGCGGGACGCCATAGCGGTCAGCCTGCCGCCAGACGGTCTCGCTCTGCGGTTCGACGCCCTGCACCGCGTCGAACACGACCACCCCGCCGTCCAGCACGCGCAGGGAGCGCTGCACTTCGGCCGTGAAGTCAATGTGGCCGGGGGTGTCAATCAGGTTGATCAGGTGGTCGCGCCACTCAGCCGTCACCGCCGCCGAAACGATGGTGATCCCCCGTTCGCGCTCCTGTTCCATCCAATCGGTGACGGTCGTGCCCTCGTCCACGGAGCCGATCCGGTGCGTCTTCCCCGTATAAAACAGGACGCGCTCGGTGGTGGTCGTCTTGCCGGCGTCAATATGAGCGATGATGCCGATATTACGTACTTTTTCGAGCGGAAACTTTCCAGGCATTTTGGGTTATTATTAGGCGCTCGAACCTTCGGCTGCTAGCCCAGATTGTCCGGCAAGCCGCTAATACGATAGCGCGCCTAAGAACTGCCAAGCACCCTGCTAATACCAGCTTCGGGTGATTCTAGAATATCTTCCTCGGTCAATCTATAAACCCGATACCCCAGACGGGTCAGATAAGTGTCTTTTCGCTGGTCACGAACAATGCTGTCGGGCAAACTGTGCCAGTACGAACCATCACACTCAATGACCTTCATCCGCTGGGGCAACAGAAAATCTACTTGGTATGGCCCGATTGTTGCTTCCTGGATGAATTCTTCGCCTCGTCTTTCCAACTCTACTCGGACCAGTTTTTCGATTGAAGATTCGCCTTCGTAAAGTTGATAACAACGGCGGCTACAAAATTTGCGTCCGTACTTGAGTTCCGACTGCCATGCCTCAAATTCCCGCCCGCAGTTCAAGCAAGTCGCTACGACAACAGCATGGCGCTCAAAACACTTGCGGCTGCAAAACTTGCCGCGCCCTCGATTGATGTTTGAGCGCGGGGTAGAAAACGCCTGCCCACACGCTTCGCAAGTAACTGTCACATAATCTCGGGCAGCGTTGTCTGCGCATTCTTTACTGCAATACTTCCCCCCGCCTTTTTCAGCAATAGACGGGATAACCGTGAACTCCTTACCGCATAACTGACAAGTCCGTGGAACCCGCGCCCTCTCAAAATAATCGCGTTGGCATTTCTGACTACAAAATTGCCGTCCGCTTTCAGCAATAGAGCGCGCCGACGCGGCGAACACTGCATTGCAATTCTGGCATACTTCTTCGACACGCGGGCTTTGATTACGGTAGCAATCGAGACTACAGAACTTTCCTTGACCGCGTTCTACAAGATATTGTTCAAGTTCAAATTCATATCCACACCCCTCACAAACTCGTTTGACTCTAGGAGAGCCTTGACGCCGGCATGCTTCTCCACAGTAATAGTGTCGCTTACTCTTCGCCACAAAGGTCGCGCCGCATCGGCGGCATTCACGTGCCTCTGGGCGAAAGAAGGACATCTTGCTTCACCCGGGGCGCTCTTACCAGCGATAATGGGCAAAAGCGCGATTAGCTTCGGCCATGCGGTGCGTTTCCTCGCGCTTCTTGATCGCCGCGCCCTGATTGTTGGCCGCGTCCAGAAACTCGCCAGCCAGTTTCTCGGCCATGGACTTGCCGGCGCGGGCGCGCGCCGCCGCCAGCAGCCAGCGCATCGCCAGGGTCTGGCGGCGGTCGGGCGAGACTTCCACCGGGACCTGATACGTCGCGCCGCCGACGCGGCGCGGCTTGACCTCGATCATCGGCGAGACGTTTTTGAGCGCCTGGTCGAGCACCTCCAGGGCCTCTTTCTTGGAGCGCTCGGCGACGACCTCCAGCGAGTCGTACATGACGCGCGCCGCGACGCTCTTCTTGCCCCGGCGCATCATCCGGTTAATGAATTCCTGGACGACCGCGTTGTGGTAGCGGGCGTCGGGCGAAATAGTCCGCGGGGCGGGCCGGTTACGACGTGGCATGCCAAACTCCGTTGCGAATCTCAGAATCAGCGCAACGGGCCGCCGCGCCGGTTCCCGGCGCGTTGACCCGTCGCCAAAAATTATTTCTTGGCCTCTTTGGGCCGCTTGCCGCCGTACTTGGAACGGCCCTGCCGGCGGGCTTCGACGCCGGTCGTATCGAGCGTGCCGCGCACGATGTGGTAGCGCACGCCCGGCAGGTCCTTGACGCGGCCGCCGCGCACCAGGACGACCGAGTGCTCTTGCAGCGAGTGGCCCTCGCCCGGAATGTAGGCGGTGACTTCCAGCCCGTTGGTCAGGCGGACGCGGGCGACCTTGCGCAGCGCCGAGTTCGGCTTCTTCGGCGTCTGGGTGCGGACCACGGTGCACACCCCGCGTTTCTGCGGCGCGCCCTTCGGCTGCACGGTGCGGCGCTGGTTCATGCTATTGAACGTGAACTGCAACGCCGGGGCCTTGCTCTTGGTCTTCTTGCTCTCGCGTCCTTTGCGGACTAATTGATTGATCGTCGGCACGCTCTCTCTCCAAACTCCGTCTTAACCCAACGGGCTTTGGGCAGTAAGGGAGGCCATCGTAGACAGCAACGATGGCCTCGCCTCACGTATTTCGCTATTCAACTCATGAGGGTGGTAAGCGGCCTGGCCCTCACGGAAGGATATCAGTTACGAGCAGTTAGTGTACCATAGATTTCGCGCGGCTGTCAAGGGATTGCGCAACTTTTCACTCATCATACAGACTGAGCAGACCCATCCCCGGCCTGGGCGTGCGGCCCTTCTCCTCGTCCTTGCCGAAGCGGATGACTTCGTTCCCATCCATCACCGCCTCGACGACCAGCCCCAGGCTCTGCAATTCCTTCACGAGCACGCGGAACGAGGCGGGGATGCCCGGCTCCTCGATTGGCTCGCCTTTGATGATCGCCTCATAGGTCTTGACGCGGCCCTGCACGTCGTCCGATTTGACGGTGAGCATCTCCTGCAGCGTGTGCGCCGCGCCGTAAGCCTCCAGCGCCCAGACCTCCATTTCGCCGAAACGCTGGCCGCCGAACTGGGCTTTGCCGCCCAGGGGCTGCTGGGTGACCAGCGAGTACGGGCCGGTCGAGCGCGCGTGGACTTTGTCCTCCACCAGGTGAGCCAGTTTGAGCATATGGATCACGCCGACCGTGACCGGCTGGTCGAACCGCAGGCCGCTCTTGCCGTCGTAAAGCACCTGTTTGCCCAGGATCGGCAGCGGCTCATTGGCTGCCAGGGCGATCGCCTCGGCCCGCCGGCGCAGCTCTTCGCCGCTCCAGCGGTTGCCTCGGTGATCGTGGTCTTCCATCCATGTCCGCAGGCAGGCATCCACGGCGTTGTCGTCGAGCGGCTTGCGCTGCGTGACCGGAACGGGGCTGTCCTCGAAGACGAGCACTTCCTCCGGGTTGTATTCTTTCTCGCGCAGCCACTCGCGCGCCGCGGCCCGGTAGGCGTACTGCTCGTCCGTCGCCAGCAAATCTTGATGATATTTCCGGCCGCGCAGCCAGTGCGCCAGATACAGGCGGCGCGCCTCGCCGTCGTCCTCGATGCTTTCCGTGTCGTAATTCTGTTCACGCAGCCAGGCCCAGGCCTGGTCGGAGATCTCCCTCCACGCGCGATCCACCAGCCAGGCCCGCGCCAGTTCCGCCTCGATTTCGCCCTCCGAAGCGCCGTCGAACACCGGCGTCACCGCGCGAAAGCCGAGGCGCTCCGCCGCCCAACCCAGGTGCGTCTCCAGAATCTGTCCGATATTCATGCGGCCCGGCACGCCCAGCGGATTGAGGATGATGTCAATCGGCGTCCCGTCCTCGAGAAAGGGCATATCGGCGATGGGCACCACCTTGGAGATGACGCCTTTGTTGCCGTGACGGCCGGCCATCTTGTCGCCCTCGGTCAGCTTGCGCTTCTGCGCCACCGAGACGCGCACCATCTTCTCCACGCCGGCCGGCAGGTCGTGGTGCTCGTCGCGGGTGAAAATCTTGACGTCCACGACCTTGCCCTTTTCGCCGTGCGGCAGCCGGAGCGACGAGTCCTTCACCTCGCGCGCTTTCTCGCCAAAGATCGCGCGCAGCAGCTTCTCTTCGGGCGTCAGTTCTTTCTCGCCCTTGGGCGTGATCTTGCCCACCAGGATGTCGTTCGGCCCGACCTCCGCGCCGACCCGGATGATGCCGTGCTCGTCGAGGTCTTTCAGCGCCTCTTCGCCGACGTTGGGGATGTCGTAGGTGATTTCTTCCGGCCCCAGGCGGGTGTCGCGCGCCTCGACCTCGTGCTTCTCGATGTGGATGGAGGTGAACTTGTCCTCGCGCACCAGGCGCTCCGAAATCAGGATGGCGTCCTCGTAATTGCCGCCCTCCCACGACATGAACGCGACCAGCACGTTGTGGCCGAGCGCGATCTCGCCCTGGTCGGTCGAAGACGAGTCGGCGATCACGTCGCCCGTCTTGATCCGCTGCCCCTTGAACACGGCCGGGCGCTGGTCAATGCAGGTGCTCTGGTTCGAGCGCTGATATTTGCGCAGGCGGTAGGCGTGCTTCTTGCCGCCGCTCTGCACCACGACTTCCTTGCCGGTCACCGAGACGGCTTCGCCGTCTTCTTCGGCGACAATCACCTGTCCGGAATCGAGCGCCGCCTGCCGCTCCATGCCGGTCGAGACCGTCGGCACTTCGGGGCGCAGCAGCGGCACCGCCTGGCGCTGCATGTTCGAGCCCATCAAGGCGCGGTTCGCGTCGTCGTGCTCCAGGAAGGGGATGAGTGCGGCGCTGATGCCGACGATCTGGCGCGGCGCCACGTCCATGTAGTCAATCTGCTCCGGCGCGGCGAACAGAAATTTGGAGGCGTGGCGGCACGACGGGCGCGCGCGGAGAAATTCCAGGCGCTCGTTCAGCGGCGTCGTCGCCTGCGCAATGGTGTAGCGGTCCTCCATGTCGGCCGACAGGTAGAAAATCTCGTCCGAGACGAACGGCACGACCGGAATCTCGGCCTCCGACCGGACCAGGCGCTTCGCCAGGTCCCTGGTAATTTCCTCGCCCGCCTGGCCGATGACCTCGCCCGACTTGGGGTCGGTCACGTCCTCGCGCAGCTGCCGCCCCACCAGCCGCTTGTCGTCCGCCGGGAGCGCTTTGAGCACCTTGCGGTACGGCGTCTCGATAAACCCGAAGGGATTGACCTTGGCATACGACCCCAGGCGGCCAATCAGGCCGATGTTCGGGCCTTCGGGCGTCTCGATTGGGCAGATGCGGCCATAGTGCGAGTGGTGCACGTCGCGCACGTCGAAGCCGGCGCGCTCGCGGCGCAGGCCGCCGGGGCCGAGGGCCGAGAGGGTGCGCTTGTGCGTCAACTCGGCCAGCGGGTTGGTCTGATCCATGAACTGCGAGAGCTGGCTGGAGCCGAAGAATTCGCGGATCGCCGCGACGATGGGGCGGATGTTGATGAGCGTCAGCGGCGTGACGTTGTCCTGCTCGCGAATGGACATGCGTTCCTTGATCACGCGCTCCGTGCGGCGGATGCCGATGCGCATCTTGTTCTGGATCAGCTCGCCGACGGTCTTCACCCGGCGGTTGCCCAGGTGGTCAATATCGTCCTTGTCCTCGATCCCGTTATTGATCAGGATCATCCGCCGCAGGAGATGGATGATGTCGTGCTTCGTCACCGTGCGGTGCGTGAGCGGGATCACTTCCTGCAGGCTAAGTTTCTGGTTCAGCTTGTAGCGCCCCACCCGCTCGAGGTCGTAGCGCCGCTGGTCGAAGAGCTGCTGCGTCATGAACTCGCGGGCGTTGTCCAGCGTGGGCGGGTCGCCGGGGCGCATACGCTTGTAGAACTCGATCAGCGCTTCTTGCGCCACACTGCGCTTGTCCCGCGGCTCCCAGGTCGGCTCCTGGCGCAGGGTCGCGGGGAGGTAGAGGTGATCCGGGTTGTTGTCCACGTCCTGGAAGAGCGCCAGGATTTCCTCGTCCGTGCCTTTCTGGATGGGCGATTCCCCGCCCAGGCCGTCGTCCACGGCGGCCAGCGCGCGGAGCAGAATGCTGACCGGCACGGTGCGCTTGCGGTTGAACTTGAGCGTGAGGTAGTCGCTCTTGCGCGTCTCGAACTCCATCCACGCGCCCCGGTCGGGGATGAGCTTGGCGGAGGCCAGGCGGCGGCCCGAGGTGCGCTCCTCTTCGGCTTCGAAGTAGACGCCGGGGGAGCGAATCAGCTGCGACACCACGACGCGCTCGGTCCCGTTGATGATGAACGTGCCTTTCTCCGTCATCAGCGGGAAATCGCCGAGGAAGATTTCGTTCTTGACCGGGTTGGGCACCTCGCTGCCCGCCAGCAGCACCGAGACGTACAACGGCGCCGCATAGGTCATGTCGCGCTCGACGCACTCGTCAATGTCGTGCTTGGGGTCGTCGAAGCGGTACGAGAGCTCGAAACCCATGTCCCGCACCCGCTTGCACGGGAACCACAGCTGCATCCCGCCGTTAAAGGACTCGATGGGGGAAATCTCGTCAAACAGCTCGGCCAACCCGTCCTTTTTGAACCATTCAAAGGATTCGAGTTGGACCTCAATCAGGGAGGGAAGGGTGAGGACGTCCGCAATCCGCGCATACGATTTGCGCCCCAGTGTGTTTGGCATTGATTCAATCTCCCGGCCCCAGGCAACAAAAAAACGTCGCCCGTTCAGGCCGACTCCAGGTTAGAGTTATGTCTCCAGACTTGTCAGGAATGAATATTATAACGCCATTTTGCCTTTCGTCAACAATAGATTTTCTCAATTTTTTTCGCGTGCGACGCACCCGCTTCGCAAAGAGCGTAATTTGATTTTCGCGCCAAATTGGAGTATCATATTGATAGCCCTGCAACAGGCGAAAGTCGGCCCCATGCCGTGTGTCCCAGTGGTTCGTCCGCTGGAACCTAGCCTGTCTGAGGGTCTTTTATTTTGTCCAGCGTTGGGCCGCAATTTGCGCCCATAGCGGAAGAGCGCCTGCGCCTCACGCGCCAACACGTCTTTGCGGCGAATGGCGACCAGGGGAGAGCAGTTGCCGATTGGCGTTTCTACAGTCCGGTTTACCGGACTTCCACGTTTTCAGCCGGGAGATTGCATCTCCCGGCTTGGGCGGGGCGGAAGGGGTAAGCAGTTACTCTACTTGTTTTTCTTCGGCGCGCCTACGTTAATGTCGCCGTGCACGTCGCCTTTCACGGCCACGCCGCCCTCGCCCGCGGCCACCCCGCCGTGCGTGGCCACCGCGCCAGACCCAATGTTGAGGATTGTCTGTCCCGTCTCGCGCTCGGCGGCTTCGAGCAGTTTCTTCAACACGTCGGCAAAGGCCGGGTCAGCCTCGATGGCTTTCACGACCTGATTGGTGAACGCAGCCTGCGCCAGCGACTGATCCGGCTTGACGGCCAGATCTTTCGCGGCTTCCTCGGCAGCCGGCTTGCCCTTGAAGCAGGCCGCGATGGCGCTCCACACTTTGCCCGCCACGTCCGGCAGTTTCTCCCCGAGGGCCTCGGCGGCGGCCTCGCCCGCTTTGGTCAGATACGGCGTGAGGAAAGTCGTGGCGGCAGTTGCCAGAGCAGTGATCGTCACAGGGTCCATGTCAGCCTCCATTACAAAAAAAGGCTCTTGATGCGTTTCAAGGAGGTCAAACCAACCTGTCAACGAATAGGCCAACGAATAAACGAATTTCCCGAAACCCGGCACGTATTCGTTTATTCGTTTTGTATTCGTTGACAGAGCTCCTTAGCCCCAGAGTCCAGAGTTACCAGAGATCAGATTCGGAACGGGGAGACCACCAACCGAAAACCGCGGTCCCTGCTCACGCTGACGGGAACGTTCCAGTCGCGGAACACACAGCGGGCGTACCCACGATTAAAGTCGAACGAGCCGCCTCGCAACACGCGGAGCATATTGCTCAGCGCACTCAACTCTTCCCGACCATCTTTTGGATTGTATGGGTATTTGAAATCAGACTTATCTACATCTTTTCCCCACAAGCTGCTCGTCCACTCCCACACGTTGCCCACTGTGTCCAACACGCCATACGGGCTGGCGCCAATCAGAAACAGACCAACCGGCGATGTATCGCCAAGCCCCAATTCGTCCGAGTTGCAGCGCAGTTCCTCCCAGTTGCCGCCCCACGGATAAGCGCGCTTGTCTCTGTCCCCTCGCGCCGCCTTCTCCCATTCGGCCTCGGTCGGCAGTCGCACGGCTCTCCCGATCTTCGCGCCCAACCACCGACAGTAGGCCTGTGCGTCACGCCAGGACACGTTCACCACCGGATGATTCTCTTTTCCGGCGGGCGGCTCGCCGCCGCGCCAATCCTCTGGCGGATACACATACACCTCCGCATCTTTGATGTATAGCGCGTATTGCGCATTGGTCACGGGCACGCGCGCGATTTGAAACTCAGGCACAAAGATACGGTCAACACGGCCCCCTTCATACTCTCCCTTGCCACCCATCCAGAACTCGCCCGCCGGGATAGTCACCCACTCCGGCTCACCCCAGGGTTGTTTCCAAAACTGTGAGGCGGCCCCAAATTGCCCGCTTTCGACGCGGGTGAGGGCATTCATGGCCGAGACCTTGCGCAGCACCCCGGCGCGGTCGCCCTTCTTGAGCGGCGCGTCGGCTTCCTTCTTAAGATGCTTGCGTATCTCGCTCTGCAAGTCACCCTCCACCCGCGCCCCGCCCACGTCAAACAGGCATTCGGCGGCCAGCATCAAATGGTGGTGTGGCGCCGGCTCCGTCTTCGGGTCAGCCCGCATAATGGCGCGGATGAGCTCGCTCACGCGCCGCTTGCCCTGCGTGCTCAAATAGCCTGCTTCCAGCAGGATGACTTCGCGCCACCACGGGTCGGGCAAACGCTTGACCGTGTAAGCGACGAAGTCATCACCGCTGGCCAGCGCCCGCGCGGCCAGATATTCCTGAAAGGTGAGATGGGCAAAGCCGTAAACCCCCGACCCGCGCTCGATCAACAGGCCGCTCCGCTCGTTGACGACTCTCAGGAATTCGTCCACCGCTTTGTCCGCGAGATGCTTGTCGCCGGACGCCAATCCCATGAAGGTGGGCAGGAGTAACGGGCGCAGTTCGTCCAACTCAATGTCGCGCCGCTTCTGCTCGTGCAGCCAGAAGGCCACCGGCTCCAGAAGAGTCCGCCGGTCGCCGGTGTCGAGTCTGCGGCCGGCCAACAGCGTCTCTGCCTCCAGCCCTTTCGCCTTGTCCCACGCGCCCAGCAGGACTTCGACAGTTTCCTCGTACAACTCGGAGCGTTTCTCCGGCAGCGCAGCGCGGTAGCGGTGAACCAGCGCGATCACGGTGAGCAGGAGCGGGTTGACGGCCAACTCGGCCACGCGCGGATTGCCTTCTATCGCGCGGATGAGTTGGCTGGCTTCGTCGTCGGCGCGGCGCAGGACGACCGGCTCTTCGCTCCCGGCCAGCGCCGTCTCCACCACCCCCGTCCAGTCGCGCACGAACTGGCGCACTTCGGCCGGCGTGAACTCCTGCACTTTCGCCAGCCCAAAGTTCTCCCCGAGGCGAGACGCGCCCT
>DAOTXG010000332.1:0-5746 GCA_034435515.1 Anaerolineales bacterium | reverse complement strand
GCGCAGGGCCATGATTTTGGCCCGGTCGCCGATGAGAAAACTCTTGAGATCGCACCGCCGCCCGCCCAGGCGCAAATCGTATCGGTCTCTCTCGGTGAACGCCGTCATCCCCAGGCGGTCGTAGGGCACTCGATTCTCGTCCAGCCAGCGCTGAAAGGCGAGTTCCACCGCGACCCCCACCACGATCCTGCGCAGGCGCGCCTCGGGCCGGAGATGCATGCGGTTGTAAGTGTAATGCAGAGACTTTTTGGCGTACTCGATTCCGGCGAGGGTGAGGGAGCGGTCGTAGGGCAGGCGGAGGAAGGAGGGAGGGGAGAGCATGACGGACGGATGCGTGGCCGACTCCGGTTCCCTTACCCAAGCCCCAACTCACGCTTGATGCGGGCCAGATCCATGGTCGCCGGATCGCCCCTTTCCCGGCGCTCGTCGTCCAGGTACTCAAGATACTTCAATAACTCACTGATCTCCGCGCGGCCCTCCGGCGTCTTCACCGCTTGACGCGGCGAGAGATGATTCAGCGCGGGGATCGGGGTTTCCAGCCACTCGGCGGTGTACTGATCCAACAGTTCCTGCGCCAAGGCCTGCTCTTGGCGGCTAAGCCGTGGGCGGGGGCGCAGAGGCGCTTCGTCCCTCTCCATCCGGGATGGCGCTTCTAACTTGAACGGTTTGACGCGATCACGTCGGTGCTTCACCAGGTCACCCAACACTTCGGCCAGGAGCGCTTTGCCGGCTTCCAGACGTTCGCGGGACATACATTCCAGTTCCAGGTGGCCTTTCCCCAGGGTAATATCCCCCAGCGAACGGTAGACCGGCTGGCCCGAGCCGGTCGACCAATCGGTTTTCAGGGCGACTGCCCCTTTGTCCGGCATGGGCTTTTCGGGGACGCGCGACCTCCCGCGCAACAGCCAGTTGTAGTGCTCAGCGCCTGGATGCTCATTGGAAGGGCCGGCGTAGTTGAACTCTTCTGCCTCGTCCAGACGCTCGGCAACCGCCTTGGCATCTCGTACTGCATACACGGCGCGGGCGTGAACAAGAGCGTGTCCCTCGGCGGTGAGAACAGTGGGCGGGCGCATCGCCTCCTCTTGCAACCGCCACATAGCGCGCAGGAGGTCGAGGCTGCGGTCTCGGTAGAAATCAAGTAGGGCCGCCTCGGGCCGCTGCGCTTTATAGTCGTTCCAGAGTTGCTGCGCCGCCGCCATCATCTCCTGCTTGTCCCGCGGCGTCAGCGCGGGCGAACTGCCGGTAAAGCAAACCCGATCCTCAGCCTGATGCGGACGGGCCAGGATCACCATCCAGCGGCGCATGGAACGCGAGGCCGAGCGATCGTTGATGGTCAGCGTTTCGTCGTTGAGCAGATCGCGCACCACCACGCCGGTTCCGGGCTGGACCGACTGCACTTCAAAGAGGCGCAGACGATTCATGGCGCGCCACGCAGCGAGCAATTTGGCTTCGGCCTCCGGCAGGCTGGGGCCAACTTCCTCCGCAAAACGGTCAATCAGCCGCTGGCCGTCAGACGGCGCAAAGTCGTGAATCCACCACTCCTGGAAGCCGGGCATTTCCTCTTCTTCGATGGCCAGGGTGCGTCCCTTAAATTTTTTGCCAAAGTACAGGCGCAAGGCGCGCTCGACATCTTTGCTAAAGCGGGGCTGGAAGGTAAACTGCTCGATTTTCGCGCGGAGCGCCGCCTCGTTGTCCTTCCTCGAAAACAGCCGGCCCAGGAAAGACCGGGAGGGCGGCGCCTGGTAACTCTCTCCAAAATCGGGCGGCAACAACGCGGACTCTTTGTCATGCGGAGGTCGCTTGCGTTTGCTCATCGGCTTACTCTTTCCTGAATTGCAAACAATAGTGATGGAAGGTGTTGCTCACCCACGCATTCCCCAGGCCGTAGGGCGCGAGGCGCTGATTGTCCTGGGCCCAGATGCGCTCATCTTTCAGCGTATAAGTTTTCCCCAGCCTCTGCGCCAGATCCCACGCCAGCGGGTAAATCTTGCCGCCCTTCTTCACGTTCTTGACGATGATCGTCAGGTACGCTTTGTCGCGCAGCGCAGGATAGAGCGCTTCGTAAATGTGCGCCAGCCGCTCAACGAACTCGTCGTAATCGTGGATGTTGCCCAGGTCGCGCGCATCGTCCGAGTAGAGCACGTCGAGGCTGGGAGCGGCGCGGCGTTTCTTCTGCGTCTCCGCGCCGCGCGCGTGCAGCATGTCCCAGTAAGGCGGACTCGTGATGACGTAATCCACCGGGCCGTGAATGTCAGTGATCTTTTCCGCGGCGTCGCCCACGATGACCTCGGCGTGAATTTTCTTCGCCGTCCGCGGGTCGAGCAGTTTGGCTTCTTCCGCGACAACCTGCTTGGCAATGGCGGCGTACTTTGGATTCAGCTCAATGCCAACGCCGTTGCGCCCGGCGCGCAGGCAGGCGACGAGCGTCGAGCCAGTGCCCACCATCGGGTCGAGCACCGTCTGGCCTTTTTTCGTGAAAAACTCGACGAACTCCTGCGCCAGCGTCTCGGGGAACTTGGCCGGATGCTGGAGCACATCCTTGCGGCGCGGCGGCGGGTTGTGGACGAACCACGACTTTTGAAACTTGAGCCACTCCGTGGGCGTGAGGTTGTTGAGGCGGTTGCGGAAAGGCTTTTTAGCGGTGGGCATTTGGCAACGGATAAGAAGCGGATATAGCAGATGGAACGAATAACCGCCGTCATCCGCTCCATCCGTTATGCAAAGCAATCCGCTGCCGCTAAGCCGGCTTCAACTTGTGGTACAGGTCGTACACGTTGCGGATCAGGCTGCCGTACTTGGCCGCCTGGCCGGGGCCGTTGTACATCGAGGCGAAGGTCTCGAAATCCTGCGTTTGCAGCGCCAGCACGCGCCGCGAGTTGGTCGAGGGGCCTTGCACGAAGTCGAAGAAGCCGACGATCTGGTTGCGCTCGCTGGCCGCGAAGGCGTCGAACATCTGCTGGACGGACTCGTAGCCGCAGGCGGCGTAGTTGAAGCCCATGATCTGCGGGCCGCCCATGCTGATGCTCAACTTGGCCGCGGTGTCGTGCAGCGTGCGCGCGAAGTTGAGCACCTCCCACTCGGCGGCTTGGTTGCCGTGAAACTCGCGCCACTCTGCGCCGGGGTCGGGCCGCCACTTGTGCTCCAGCCAGCGCTTCTCGGCGTTGAAGGTGAAATGCTGGTGGTATTTGTCGGGATTGCGTTTGCCCCACTGATCGAAGAAGATCTGGTTCTCGAAGCGGATGAGCATGCGCCCGTCGGGGCCGAACCCCCGGCCGCCCGACTCGACGGCCAGCACGGCCACCGCCACCGCCGGGTCAATCTTAAGTTCGGTTGCCAGCGCGGTGAGCAGGCCGCCAAACTTGTTCCAGGTGTTCGCCACGATCTTCTCCAGCCCGGTGGGCTTGGGACTGGTCAGGATGAGGCGCTGGTTCGCCGGAGGCTCCATCGGGATATCGGCCAGCGCCGGGCCGGCCGGAGCCGGAGCGGCTGCGGCCGCCGCCGAAGCGTCCGCGCCAGCCTCGGACGGCGCCGGGGCCGGCGCGGGGGCCGGCGCCGCCTTCTCGCTCAGGAAACCCTCGGCCACGCCCTGCCCGGCGAGCAGGACGAACTTGTTGTGGATGTAGCCCTGCTTGTCGCCGATCTTCACTTGCAGCCAGTCGTCCTGAAACCCGATGACGTCCACCTGGGTTTTAGCCTTCACGACCATCAACACCGGGTGGGCGGTGCCGGGGCCAGCCCGGAAATTGACGTTCGCCGTTGTCGTGCCGGTACGCTCAGCCATAAAGTCCTCCGTTATAAAGATTGATCTTCTCGCGCCGATAACTCGACGAAGTCCTCAAAGCCGATCCGATTTCTGACCTGCTTGCCCTCCGCCTTGAGACTCTCTGTCCGGTCAAGATGCAGCCTCCACGCCGATTCAATGGGTTGAGGGGCGGCATATTTGTACAGTTTCCCTTTTAGGTCGAGAATGTCGAGGGAGGGAAAGTTGGCCGATATCAGGCCGGTCCCGTCGGTAAAGTTGGTGTAGAATTTGACGCCGTAGCCCATCATCACGGCATAAGTCGCGTATTCCCTGGCGACTAATATAGGGCAACACACCGCGATTCGCAAGGGAGACTGAATCTGGATGACCTCCTTTTGAGCGCGCATTAATAAGACCACTGGAAAAAGCAGCAGGAGACTGAGAGGGAACATCGCCTCCGTGTAGAAGCACAGTTCTGCAAAGCCCATGTCTTTGAGCAATGCGATTTCGGACGCGTATCTATCCCGGACTCGACTGACGATTTCAGACTGTGTCGTCTGCTGGTAAGCAACGCGCATCGTTTTTCCGGCTAGGTGCCTGCAAACTCCTCCCAAAAATCTGCATGCGTGATGCCCTTCCCCGCTCGAATCTGCTTCTCCGCCATCTCTAAAATGCGTTGCAGCTTCGGGGAATAGGCCAGTAACATACGCTCAATTTCCTCTTCATCGCGCATAAACAGCAACATGGCAATCGGCTTCCCGTTTTTCGTCACCACAATCGGGCCGGCTTTACTGGCTTTGATATAGCCGCTAAATTTCGCTTTGACATCCGCGACGGAAGCGATTTTCATAGCTCAATCTCCTCTCCGCCAATCCATAAACGCTCGCCTTCCTTCTCGCCAATGGCTAAAATTTCAACCTGCTTCTCATGGCGATTGACCTTATAGAATACCCGCAAGCGATTACTGGGGCCAAAGCGTATTTCCCACGTGGCCCCAAAGAGAATGGGACGTTTCAGGGGCTTGCGATTGCGCGTTTCGCTATCAGGTTCAACTTGTAAGCGAGCTTCAATTTCTTTCTGAATCAGCGAGTAAAATTTGGACTCGATCGCGCGCAAGTGGCGTTTCGTGACCGGCGCGTAGATCAGTTCAAACTTTCGCTTTTTCATACTGACTACAATTATAGTCAGAATACTTGGGGCGTCAACCCCGAGGCGAATTTCAGCCGATAGCAGGCCTATCCCGTCGGCAAAATTGGTATAAAATTCGATCTCTATGTTTCCTTCTCTCATCGGCGCACGCATCAAACGCAAGGAAGACCCGCGCCTTATCACGGGCGCGGCCAGGTATACGGGCGATATCCACCTGCCCGGAATGCGCCACGTCGCCTTCGTCCGCAGCCCCTACGCCCACGCGCGCATCCGCGGGATAGACGCCGCGGCGGCGCTGCACATGCCCGGCGTGTTAGCGGTCGTCACGGGCGCGGACACGCCCGCGCTTTGTTCGCCTATGCCGGAGATGGGGACGGGCGAAGGGAGTGACGGCAAGGAGCGCGAGAAGCCGCTCCAGCGTTACCCGCTCCCCGCCGACCGCGTGCGGCATGTGGGCGAGGCCGTCGCTGCCGTCATCGCGGATTCGCCGGAGCGCGCCGCTGACGCCGCCTTCGCCGTGCTTGTGGACTACGAGCCGCTGCCCGCCGTCGCAGACGCGCTGAAGGCGATGGAACCCGGCGCGCCGCAGCTCTTCGATGACCGCCCGAACAACGTGGAGCACATTTGGAGCCGCAAGCGCGGCGACCCCGAGACGGCGTTTGCAAATGCGCATCGCGTCGTCCGACAGCGCATGATCAACCAGCGCCTGGCGGGGGTCTCCCTGGAAGGCCGGGCGGTCGTCGCCGCGCCAGACCCGGCGACCGGCGGCCTCGCCGTCTGGGACAGCACGCAGGTTCCCTTCGACGTGCGCAAACAACTGGCGGCGATGCTGGGCCTGCCGGAGCAGGCCATTCA
>DAOTXG010000331.1:0-6605 GCA_034435515.1 Anaerolineales bacterium | reverse complement strand
CTACGGCGACTATCCCATCCGGCTCGTGGAATTTATCGCCGACGATTATGACACGCTGAACAGGGTGCTGGCCGGTTCCCGGTGGGAGAAATTGGAGAGCCATTTGCATCAGTACGTCATCAACTACAAACGCAAGGTCGTCCGCCTGCGGGACGACCAATTTCAGTTTTGACTATTGACAAATAGATAAACTTCGATATAATGATATATAGACAGCTGTCTATATGAAAAATAGCAAGATGCACAACGGGTTCTTGCCGGTTGAATTCGCCAAGGCGATGGCCGACGAGACCCGGCAGAAGATCATGAGTTGCTGCTGCTGCGCCTGGCGCTCAGTCGGCGAGTTAGTCGAGGAAATTGGCGTGTCGCAACCGACAATCTCCCACCATCTCGCCATCCTGCGCGAGGCCGGGCTGGTAGACGTGCGCCACGAAGGCCGGCAGACGTTCTATTCGCTTAACCAGAGCCGTGTCGTATCGTGCTGCGGCCAGATCATGGCGGTTTTTGCGCCCGAGGAGAAAGCCACTGCTGTGATGAACAAACTGGAAGTCTGAAAGTCTCTTTTTTTGCCCAGATATATAGACAAACTTCGATATGAGGTGATAACCATGTCTTCCCTTGTTCCTGCTGACGTTCACGAGGCCGTGCGCGAGCGCTATGGCGAAATCGCGCGCCAGCAAACGGACTCGTGCTGTTCGACAGACTGCTGTTCCCCGCTCTATTCCGCCGACCAGCTGCTCAACCTGCCGTCCAGCGTCACCGACCTCTCGCTCGGCTGCGGCGATCCGGTCTCCCTCGCCGACATCCGCGCGGGCGATACGGTGCTCGACCTCGGCTCGGGCGGCGGTATTGACTGCTTCCTCGCCGCCAAAAGGGTCGGCCCCGCCGGGCGCGTCATCGGCGTGGACATGACGCCGGAGATGCTCGAACGGGCGCGGGCGAACGCCGTCAAACTCAACGCGACCAATGTGGAATTCCGTTCCGGTCAGATCGAAGCCCTGCCCGTCGCAGAGAGCGTAGTGGACGTGATCATCTCCAACTGCGTCATCAATCTCTCGCCGGACAAGCCGCAGGTCTTTCGTGAGATGTTCCGCGTGCTGAGGCCGGGCGGGCGCGTGGCGGTTTCCGACATCGTGACCAACGGCCCGATGAGTCCACTGGTGGCGCGCGGCCTGGAATCGTGGAGCGCGTGCATCGCCGGCGCACTGGAGATGAAAGACTACGCCGAGGGGTTGAAGGCCGCCGGGTTCGTGGACGTGACGGTCACGCCCAAAGACGGCGCGGCGAACGGCCTGCTCTCGAAAATTCCGGCAGGTGCGCCGTTCTCGGCGCTCATCACGGCGCGCAAGCCGTAAGCCCACAGGTCGGCTTCGCGCGCTCAGACCCTAAGGGTCTCGGAGACCCTTAGGGTCTGGGCCTCTAAGGTCCCGTGCTGGAGTCGAACGACAACTGGGTGTAGGCTTCCAGGACTTCCTGGCCGGAGGCGAAGCGGTCCTCCGGCTCCACGGCCAGCATTTTGAGCAGGAAGCTTTCTAATTCCGCCGGGACTTCCGGCCAGCGTGAGCGCGGGCTTTGCGGTTGGCTGTAAAGTTGCAGAGTCAAGCGCAGTTCCTCAGTCTCGGCGGCGAAGGGGTGCGCGCCCAGGAAGAGCTCGTACAGAGTCAGGCCCAGGGCATAGACGTCGGTCCGGAGAGTAGCAGGCTGGCCGCGCAGTTGCTCTGGCGCGCGATAGGCGTTCACGCTATATTCGGGCGGGTTCGGGAACAGGGCAGTGCGCGAGACGAGCGCCTGCGAAGCGCTGAGGACAACCTGCTCAGGACGCAAATCGCCGTGAAGGACGCCCTGGGCGTGCATGGCCGCCACGGCCTCGCACAATTGCCCAGCGGCGCGCCGGAGGTCGGCCAGCGATGGCTTCCGCATGAGCCATTCCCGGAGAGAACTGGCGTCAGGCCGGGCAAACACCAGCGCCGTCCAGTCTGTTTCGGCGATGACTGCCTCACTGGTGAGCAAGCCGGGATGCTGGAGTTTCTGCCAGGCCTCGATTTGGGCGTTGAACTCAGCCCGCGCCGGGTCATTCGCCCGCCCTGGGACGACCCGCACCAGCACCGGCGCGTTGTGGGCGCGATCCGTCCCGCGATACACGACGCCCGTCTCGTCGGCGAAAAGCAGCTCGGCGGCCTGGTATTGCTGGCCGATGACCTCGCTGACCAACCGCAGGTGCGCCGAGCCAATCAGAGACGTCAGCGCCTGCTGGCGGTTGTGGAAAATTTTGAAAAACTCGCCGGCCCCCGATTGATCGAGGGCGCGGCGGATGCCCGCGCCGGGCGCCAATACCACGAGTTGCGCCTGGGGGTGAGCGCGGGCGATGTCGAGCAGGCCCTTGATGCCAATCGCGTCGGCCGTCGAGAGGAGAGTCAAATCCAGGATCAGGCGTCCTTCCGGGGCGGCGGCGAGCAGCGCGTTCAGCCGGCTCCGGGCTTCTTCCGCGGTCGCGGCGTTCAACCGCCCGGCCAGGGCGAGAGTCCACGCCGAGTTGGAGCGGTCCTCGGTCATTTCCAGGCCCATCGGCTCGCCCAGAAATAATTCCAGGCCCTCCGTACCGACCAGCACCTCGGTCCCGACGCGCAGTTCATTCACCGCCGCGTATTCGCGGGCAGAGGCGGCGATGGCGTACACTTGCTCGTCGGAGTGGGTGGGGTCGTGGTGAAAGGTGATCAACCGCTTGACCCCGGCGCGCTCGGCGATGTCCACGCCGATGATGGCGGAACTGTGCCCCCAGTCGGCTTTGCTCAAAAAGACGTCGCGCAGCGAATACTGCGAGTCGAAGACCAGGGCGTCGGCGTTGGCGTAGAAGTCAATGTAGTGCCGCAGGCTGCTGTCGGAGAGGGCTTTGTATTCGCCGTCGCTGGCGAACACAAACACGCCCTTGCCGTCGTCGAACCGGTAAGCGTAGGCCATGCCCGGATGATAGAGCGCCAGGCTCGTCACCAACGTGCGCCCGATCTGCACCGTCTCGCCTTCGCGGAGTTTGACGAACTCTTTCTCGGCGGGCATGACGTTGGGCGGGATGGGGAAGTACATAGGCGCGACCTGTTGATGTTCGAGGTAGCGCTGGGGGTTGTAGTTGACGGCGTAGAAAATGAGTTTGTTGCCAGGGACGTAGGCCGGGAGGAAGAAGGGATAGCCCTGCAGGTGGTCCCAGTGCGCGTGGGTCAGGAAGATGTGCGCCACCCCTTTGCCGCGGCCAAACTCGCGCGCCATGAGGCTGTAGCCGAGCGGGCGCATCCCAGAACCGCAGTCAACGATGATCATCTCGTCGCCCGTGTCAATTTCGACGCAGGTAGTATTGCCGCCGACGACGCTACGCACGCTCGGCGGCAATCGGGCGATGTAGGCTTGCACCTCCGCTGGATCAACAAGATTGATCCCGGCGGCGCCCGACAACGCCTGGACGAGCTTTTCGTGCAACTGCTCGGTAGAGAGGGGGGTGGGGATGGAACCCCGCACGCCCCAGAATTTTACGCGCACGCCTGTTAGTTTCCCTCCGCGGTTATCTGCCCTGAGTTTAGCACGGAGGGCGGCAGAGGGCAATTAGGACTCTTGGGTAAGGTTAAGAGTTGGTTGGTCGCTCTTTCTGTGTTATGCTCAGGTGGCCACACCGATAAGGAGGGCTTATGCCGCCCAATCTCCGCACCTTCGTCAAGTCAGTCAGTTTAGCCGTCGCGCTTCTGGCGCTGCTTTGGGCGCGGGCGGGCGCCGCCGCCGGCGCGAACGCCCCTTGCGACCCGGCTTTCGCCTGCTTCGACGTCAGCCTGGCGCCGGCCACGCTCACGGGCGACATCTATGCAGATGGCAACTTAATTGTGGCCGGAGTGACTAACGCGCGCCTGACACTCGCGCCGGGCGCGCCTCATCTCATCGAGGCGCGCAACATTCAGGACCCGGCGACGCCGGGCTTCAACGACTTGTTCGTCTACGCCGATCCGCAGGCAGTCAATCTGACGACGACGGCGGGGCGGGCGCGCGCGGTCGTTTTTTACCCGGTCAAGGTCTACGTCAAAGGCATCCTGGACTACACCTGCGACCCGCGCGGGCGCAAAGCCGCCGACAACGCAGCCTGCCGCCCGACGATTGACGGCGTGACTCTGCCGGACGTGGCCGCGGGCGCAAAGGCCGTTTATCACCTCCTCCCCGGCGCGCATACGGTGCACACCGATCTGGTGGGCGACCAGGCTCACCAATGGGCCGCCGCCTCACGCGACGATGTCGTTACGATCACAGCCGGACGGAGTTACGTCCTGACCACGTGGCTGCGGGCCAGTTTCACGCTCAAGGGCTTGCTCAAAATCTCCCTCCTGCCTAAAGGCTTGCTGGCCGACCTCTACGTGGATGGCGCGTTGATCGTTCCGCAAGGCGCCTCGGTCGAGATGTTCGTGGCGCCCGGCGTCGCGCACACCGTGGAGGCCAGAGCGGTCGCCGACCCGGCCGCCAACGGGTTGTACGTCTACGCGGACGCCTCGCGGTCGGCTACGGTTTCGGCGGCTGGGACGCGCCTCGTCAGCCTCTCGCCCCGGAAGACGTGGTTGTTCGGCTTCCTGACGGCGACGTGCCGCCTCAACGGCAAAGCGGCGGGCGATGACGCGCGGTGTGAGGTCAGTGCGGATGGCGCGCCGCTTGGCGTAGTCGCCGCGGGGGAGCGGGCCACTTTCAATCTGCCGGTCGGGGCGCACACCCTCTCCATCGCCGTAACCGGCGCCCAGGCGGACAAGTGGAGCAGCCCGGTGAGCACGACAATCAACGCCGTCGGGGGCCGCACCAGTTACTACACGGCGCGCTTCACGCTGCGCCCGGCGCCCACGGCTGCGCCGGCCCCGGCCGCCTCCGGCGGCGCGCCCGGCGTCAACCATCTGGGCACGGAAAAAGTCGTGCTCGCCGACTACTTCCTGTTCTGGGATCACTCCACCTTCGACGGGAGTCTGACGTGGGACACCCCGGCAGACGGGCCGTATAACTCTGACGACGCGGGCGTGATCCAGCGGCACGTGGCGCAGGCCCGGCAGGCCTGCCTGGACGGCTTCGCGGCGCATTGGTTCGGGCCGCAGGAGCCGCGCACCACCGGCAACTTCGACCAACTCCTCGCGGCCTCGGGTGGCACGAACCTGCGCCACGCGATTGTGATCATCACGAACAGTCTACCGGGCGCTTCAGAGCAGATGCTGATTGACGCAGTCAATCATGTGATAAACAGCTGGGGGCAACACCCGAACTATCTGCGGCTGGCCGGGCGGCCGGTGATCATTTTCACCGACATACCGCGTCCGTGGGGCAGCAGCTCGGTTGCGATTTCAGGTTGGGAGCGCATCCGCGCCGCCGCCGACTCCAGCCACAACACAATCTGGATGGCTGAGGGCCTGGACACCAAGTTCAACCCGCCGTTCGATGGCCTGTATGTCTATCGGATTGATCATCGGGACTATCCTCAGGCGTGGCTCAAGCAACCCAGGTGGGCGAATGCGTTGCGCGCTGCGGAGAGACTGCGCCCCTCCCCTATCGGCGGCTATTACTTCGCCGACACGATTGCGCCCGGTTTCGACGACACGCGCTCGGTGAACGCGGCGAATGACCTGCGCGCGGCGGCCCCGCATTTCGCCCGCGACCGGCGCAACGGCGGCTACTACGCCGACACCTATTCGGTCATCCCGCAGACCGGCGGCGACATGCTCTTCGTCAAATCGTTCAACGAGTGGATCGAGGGCACGCAGATTGAGCCGGGGACAACTTACGGGGACCTGTATCTGAACCTGACCTGCCAGTACGCCAACGACTACCGGAGCCGGTAGCACCCATACCCGTAGTAACGACTTCAGTCGTTATTGATTTACGGCCTCTCACGTGCGGCGCACTTGTGAAGTGCGCCGCACGTGAGATTCACGGAACGGGGACGATGATTTTGAGTCCGTAGAAAAGCGCCTCGCTGCTCGTCCCGTTAGCGGCCTTGATCTCTGCGATGGTCACGCCGAACTTCTGCGCGATGCTCGTCAGCGTGTCGCCGCGCTGGACGACGTACTCCATCGGGCGGCGCGTGGGGTTGGGGATAGCGAGCTGCTGCCCGGTGAAGAGCGTGTCGGTCGTGAGGCGGTTGGCGCTGCGGATGGCCGCCAGCGTGACGCCGTAACGCGCGGCGATGACCGACAGGCTGTCGCGCGGTTGCACGACGTAGACGACGGCATTGCCGGTGACGACCAGCAGCGTGGGCGTGGCGGGCGGAGGCGCGGGCGTGGGAATGACCAGGACCTGTCCAGGATAAATCACGTCGGAGGCGAGGTTGTTGGCCGCCTTGAGCGCCGTCAGCCTGACCCCGAACCGCCGCGCCAGCGCCAGCAGCTGATCGCCGGGCTGAACCATGTAGGTCTGCCCCGGCGGCAAGGGCGTCCGCGTCGGCGCCGGCGGCGGGATGATGAGGACTCTCCCCACGTAGAGCGTGTCCGAGAAGAGGCCGTTCGCCGCGCGGATGGCGGAGGCCGTCACACCAAACCGCCGCGCCAGCACGAGCAGTTGATCACCTGGCTGCACGGTGTAGGTGAAGTAGCCGGCGGGCAGCGGCG
>DAOTXG010000330.1:0-5829 GCA_034435515.1 Anaerolineales bacterium | reverse complement strand
CCGGCGCAAGTGGCAGGCGGCTCTGCCTCAGCCCTTCACGGCGGATGATCAAGCCGCTGGCTATCACTATGCGGTGTCCATCCTACAGGCCGAGTTTGCCCGGACGCAGATCTTGGATCGCCCGCTCAGCGGGCGGGTGTTCTTCGAAGACGTGATCCGCGAGAACCTCGACCTGGGCCGTCCGGATCAGGTGCAATTGATTTTCCAGCGTCGGGTCAACAAGCGCACCCCAGGCCGTTTTCGCACGCGGGTGATCACCGACGGCGTGACCCCGACCCTGTACGTGAACTATAAGCACACGCAGATCAAGCAGTATCACAAAGAAGGTCGCGGCTTGCGGACCGAGACCACCTTCAACGACACGCGCGACTTTGGCATCGGCAAACGGCTGGGTAACCTCCCCGCTCTGCGGGAGGTCGGCTTCCAAGCCAACCGGCGTCTCCTGGACATCCAACGTCTCAGCCACGACTGTGCCATCGGCGAAGCAACCTTCCAGCGGGTCAACCAACCGGTGGTGGTCGGTCAGCAGCGTGCCTCGGCCTTGCGCTTTGCTGACCCGCGCGTGCAGGCCCTACTCAGCGTTTTGGTGATGTTCCGTCTGTTGCCGGACGGGTTTTCCAACGCCGACATGCGTGAGCCGCTGGCTCAACTGCTGGGGCTGGACCCCAGCCAACTCACCCCCGGCCAGATGACCTATCACCTGCGCCGCTTGCGGCTGCACGGCCTGATCGAGCGTCGGCCCGGGCGTCACCGCTATCGGGTGACGGATCTGGGTTTCCGGCTGGCCGTGTTTTTCAGCCGGACCTACGCGCGGCTCTTACGCCCCGGCCTGTCGCATTTACGCCCCGAGACTGTGCCGGAGGACTCGCCCATGGGGCAACAGTTTTCTCGGCTCGAAATGGTTATCGATCACTGGATTGCACAAGCTGCCCTGGCGGCTTGAAAACTTGACTCATTTTTCACGGCTTTGGAGTTACAAGCCTACCTAGTTTCGTGGAGATGGTGGCGGCGAATGGTCTGGGTGCGTTGGTCGTAGGCGACGTCCCGCGCGGGGAAGACGTATTGCCATTCCCAACTTTTGGCGGCGGAACGGTATTTGCGTTCCAGAGCCAGCGGCATGGAGGCTGGGATGTGGGGCGCGGTTTCGGTGAGATAGAATGCCCAGGCATTCGGCGTGAGACAAATAGGGTTGGACGTATTTGGTGCGCTGGGCGCGCACCGAGCGGATTTCGCCCAAGTCTTTATTGAGAACCTCGCGGTACAGGAACAGCAAGGCCGAGAAAGCCTGATTTTGAGTGCTGGCAGAAACTTGTTCCTCGAACGCCAGGTGAGTCAGGAATTGTTCGACTTCCGCCGCTCCCATTTGGGCGGGGTGGCGGAGGCGGTGGAAGCGGACGAAGCGGCGATACCAGTCTACATAAGCGGCTTCGGTGCGCGGGGAGTAGGCCCGACGGCGGATAGCAGCGCGGATGTGGTCTTCGAGTTTCATGTTGACTTTTCGGGATGATACCGTACAATAATAACATGAGTCTATCTAATAACAAGTTATTGCGCTCCATCGCAGACCAGAGGAAAAACGAATGGCGTTGGGGAGGGGGCACGGGCGCGCATGCTTGAGCGGGCGCAATAACCAGCGCATGAAGCAGAACTGGCTCCGCAGTGAAAAACCCAGCGCCGAGATCAGAAACAGACCAACTAAGACACCGCACAAGACCAGACCCGCCAGTCTGCTTATGCGCGCCCCGTTGGGCGCGTAGCCACTTCAAAAGAAGCTGGTGAAATATGAGCGACGAAAACACACCCGATCAAATATCTCAAAGCGGCGGAGTCACTGCAAATGTCGGCGGCGATTTATCCGCTGGGCAAGATATCGTTGGCAGGGATTCTATTGTTTCCACCACGAACACGACAACGAATGTGTTCATTTCGGACAGACTGGCAACCCGCAGCCTCGTTGTGTTACTGGGCGTCGTTATCCTGGGGCTCTTAGGTTTTGTCGTGGTAGCCGTATCCCAATTGGTTCCTGCGCCATCCGTTGAGACCTTACGGCCCTCCATACTGTCTGAGACGCTGGGTTCACCCGTAACCGCAAAGCCAGGCGATACACTATCTTCGACTTCTGTACCGACCACACTGCCTCCCTCGGCTACTTCTCTTCCGCTGCCGGTCCAACTGCCGGATGGCTACACGGTCGCGATAATTATCCGTGGGCAGGAAACGATTCAATACACCGTCTTGTCAGCACAACGCGAGCCACTACCTCCTGGTCGATACCTGCTTCAACTACGCGTTCGTGCTTGGACTGATTCCAGTAATGGCGCGAGCTTCTGGTCTGATTCATTCCGCCTGGTTGTCGGCGATCAAAGGTTGGCGCCGGTGAATTACCTAAACGAGATGGTCAATCGGGATGAAACAGTTGACGGGGATGTCGTATTCGAGATTGCCGACTCGCTCACAGATGCTGTTCTGGAGATCCAAAGTCATTATGATTCTGAGACGAAGCAATTGCGCCTTACATTCCCATAAGCAATCTGAAGAGCTTGGATTCAGCGGAAACGCGCCCAACACGGCATGCACCCGACGCGGCTTACAATGAGTTGTCAAGTGAGTGTTTGATTACAAACGGCGGGCGCGTCGGGAGCGCCTGTCCCGTGAGCGCGGCGAGCGGCACCGGCGCGAGCGACAAGGCGCGTTCGATGGCAGCCATCGCCTGCTGATAATCCCGCTCGACCGTTTTATCCAGGACGTAAGCATACCGTTGCGTCGTGCTCAAGTCATGGTGGCCTAGCAAACGCTGGAGCGTCGTCACCGGCACGCCTAAATTGATCAGACGTGTAGCAAAGGTATGCCTCAAGCGATGCGGGGACACGCCCGTTACCCCGGCTTCCTGCCCCCAGCGCCGGGCGGCGTTCTGCACCCAACTGTAGGCCACCGGCTTCCCGGAGGCATGGCACACCAATAGGGCGTCTGCGGGGGCGGCGGGTTGCATGGTCAGGTAGCGTTCCAGGGCGCGTTGGCAGGTGGGCGACAGGAAGACGATCCGATCCCGGCGGCCTTTCGCTTCTTCAATCCGTAAACGGCCTCCGGTCAAATCCACATCGCTTCGTTTCAAATCCAAGAGCTCACTCAGGCGGAGGCCGGTGTGCGCGAATAAGAAGTAGGCGACAGCATCGCGGCGGGCTTCGGGGGTGTCGTGAACGAGATAAGCGTGCATATGCCGCTCCAGGCGGTGGGCGTCAGCCTCGCTCAGGGCGCGCGGGGCGAGTTCGGGGTCTTGGGGCAATTCGACCCGGAAGACGCTGGCGGGAATGGGAGCACCTTGTTCTTGTTGCTGGCGCAGCACGCCGAGGACGGCGTAGGTGTCATTGGTGACGGTGGTGGGCGCGCACCCCTGTTCGATGCGGAAGGTGATGAAGGCCCGCAGGTCGGCGCGCGTGAGGTCGGCCCAGGCAGACACTGGGCGGTGCGCCAATTGCCAGGTCCAGAAGACGGCCAGGCAACACAGCAACCGCTTGCCATTCCGCGCGCGGCGGGAAGGTTTCCAGTCTTTTTGGCGGTGGCGCACATAGGCCAGGCACGCCTCGCGCACCCAGGCCGGAAGGGACAGCCCCCATGTGTCGAAAGACACGAAGGGCACGGGCGGAACCGGTGGGGGTGAAGCCGGCGGGGGCGGCGCAGGTTCAGGCGGAAGAGCGGTCGGCGGCGCGGGCTGGGCGGGCGGGTCGGCCGCCCAACGGGACATCGCGTCCTGATAGGCCTGACGCACCTGGGGGTCGGCCCCCGCCAAGTAGACCTGCGTGGTGCTCAATGACGTATGCCCCATCAATTTCGCCAACGTCGTCACGGGGAGGTCGTGTTCGACGAGTTGGCAGGCGAAGGTGTGCCGAAATTGATGGCAGGTGACCTGCACCCCCGCTTTCGCCGCGTAATGTCGCAGTCGCTCCTGGAGGCCATTGACCGTCATCGGCTGTCCGCGCTGGTTGGGGCACATGGGCGTTTCCGGTGCGCCCGGTATCTCGGCCAACCACCGGGCCAGGACGGCGTAAGCATCGGCGGAGAGATAGACCGTCCGTTCCTTGCGGCCTTTGCCCAGCACACGCAGGCGCGCGGGCGCTTCGGGCGTAGCGGGCGCGAGGACATCGCCCCGTTTGAGGGCAACGACTTCGCCGACCCGCAGACCCGCCCGCAGCATCAGCGTGAACCACACTTGATCGCGGGGTTGATCAATCGCCAGCCATAGTTTTTCCAGCACCTCCTCCGGCAGGTCGCGCGGCAGGCGTTCCCCCCGGCGCGGCGCGTGGCGCTCGGTCACGACTGGGTTGGGGCGGTCGGGTTGGTCGGTCTCGTCGGCGCAGAAAGCAAAAAAGACCTTGAGCGCAGCGACCCGCCGCTGGAGCGTGGCGGGTTTCCAGCCTTGGGCCAGGCCGTGTTCAACGAATGCGTCCACCTCGGCGCGGGTGACGTCGGCCCAGGGCTTGGGGCAGACGGCGAAGAACTGCCGCAGGTCGCTGAGATAATGAAGCGGCGTGGAGCGGTCGGGGGAGCGACGACGGAGATGTTGTTCAAATTTCTGGAGGGCGGTCGGGTTGTCCATGAGTTGGCCTCCTACGCCACGGGGCGTATACTATCCGGGACGAACTCATTGTAACGCGGCTAACGCCTCGCAAAACCACCGAGTCTGGGTCGCGTGGGTTCGTGCAGGCCGACCGGGTCTTCCCAGACCCGCCGCGCGGGTGATGCATTCGTTAGGCGGCTCGCTCAACAGCGGTCATGAAAACGCACACTCTGCACACTCTAGCGCATCGCATTATCCTAGCTGAAGAACACCGTCGAATCCAACCCACCTCAAAGGAGAAGTCATGAACAAGTCAGACCGTCGTATCAAAGGACTAGGCGAAGTATCAATCCGCGTCAAGAACCTTGACGCGATGCATAAGTTTTACGAAGAAGTAGTTGGACTTGAAGTGCTGAGGCGAGACGAGAGCTTTGTGTTCTTCAAAGTCGCAGAGGGCTATGGCGGTCATACCCAGAATCTCGCCCTCTTTGATGCGACCAACACTGACTCCCTTGAACCTAAATCTCAACAACTAAGTTCGGAGCAGTCGACACTCCACCACATTGCACTCAATATAGCGCTCGAAGATTTCGAGTCCGAGAAAGGGCGCCTCGAAGGCTTGGGGCTAAAAGTCACTGCGACCGTACACGAATGGTTACATGTGCGTTCGCTATACTTCCGTGATCCAGAAGGGAATTCGCTAGAGTTTGTCTGTTACGATGAGAGTGTGCGATAGGCTGAGTGTGGGTGTGCAATCAAATGCCGCCGCCTAACAACGGGTTGGAGCCGACACGCTCCGCTATCGCTCCGCGTGCGGCTCAACCCCACCGTTAGCCCGCCTATTCTCGGTCCAGCCCGCTAATCAAAAACCCGCTCAAATCCATTAGCAGACAAGGAGACGCATTCATGTGGCATACGCTGTCGTTGGCTGAATCAGGTGAATCGGTTACCAAGCCGTCCGAAACTCACAAGAATGTAGAATTCATTTGGGGCGTCAAAATCCCGATGCGCGATAGCGTTCAGCTTAACGCCACTGTCTACAAACCTAAAGGGGGAGACCCAACCCCTGTCATCTTCACCCTCACCCCATATATCTCAGACACGTATCACCCGCGTGCCTACTACTTTGCACAGCACGGTTATGCCTTTGTCCTCGTAGATTGTCGCGGACGCGGCAATTCAGAAGGCAAGTTCGAGCCTATGGTGAATGAAGGATGGGATGGACATGATGTGGTGGAATGGCTGGCCGCCCAACTGTGGTGCGACGGCTCAGT
>DAOTXG010000329.1:0-3516 GCA_034435515.1 Anaerolineales bacterium | reverse complement strand
GCCGAGAAAGCCGGGCTGCCGACCGAAGCCCAGATGGGTTTCTACGATCTGATCATCGTCGGCGGCGGCCCGGCGGGCCTCTCGGCGGCGGTGTATGCGAGCTCCGAAGGGGTGGATTGCCTGTTGATTGAGAAACACGCGCCGGGCGGGCAGGCCGGCAGCAGCCCGAAGATTGAAAACTACCTCGGCTTCCCGATGGGCGTCTCGGGCGGCGACCTCACCCGGCGCGCGATGACGCAGGCCCGCCGCCTGGGGGCGGAGATCATCACCGCGCAGGAAGTCACCGCTATCCGCCTGCTCGACCGCTACAAGATCGTGACGCTGGCCAACGGGACGGAAATCGCTTGTCACGCGCTGCTGCTCGCCACGGGCGCGGCGTTCAACACGCTCAAGATGCCGGGCGCGGCGCAGTTGACCGGCGCGGGCATTTACTACGGCGCGGCGCACACCGAGGCCTATTACTACAAAGGGCAGGAGGTGTTCGTCGCCGGCGGGGCGAATTCGGCGGCGCAGGGCGCGCTGTTCCTGAGCCGGTATGCGAGCAAAGTCACGATGCTGATCCGCGGCCCGGAAGCCGCCGCGGCGCAGCATCTCGTGAACGCCCTCAAAGCCGACCACCGGATCGAGGTCCGTCTCGACACCGATCTCGTCGAGGCGCACGGCGTGGACAAGCTCGAAGCCGTGACGGTGAAAAACACGGCGACCGGCGTGGTCGAGACGCTCCCCGCCGCGGCGTTGTTCGTGTTCATCGGCGTCAAGCCGCAGAGCGATTTGGTGAAAGACCTGATCTTGCGCGACCCAAAGGGTTATGTGCTGACCGGGCCGGATTTGCCGCGGCCGGCCAGGCGGCTCTTCGACCGTGACCCGTTTATGTTCGAGACGAGCGTGCCCGGCCTGTTCGCGGCGGGCGACGTCCGCTTCGGGACGATCCACCGCGTGGTGTCGGCCACCTCCGAGGGCGGCGCCGCCGTCGCGATGATTCGACAGTATCTCAAGACATTATGAGCATCGAATTCCTCCGGCGCGTGCCCCTCTTCGCCGACTTGCCTGAGGCGGATTTGCAGGCCCTCTACCAGCGGGCCGAGCCGATGACGCTCGCGGCGGGCGAATGGCTCATGCGCGAGGGCGAGATGGGCGACGCGCTCTACGCCGTCCTGGAAGGCGAGATCGAGATCACCAAGCGCTCTGGCGAGCAGGTGATGGTGCTGGCCGTGCGCGGGCCGGGCGAGGTGATCGGCGAGATGGCGCTGCTCGAACAAACGCCGCGCTCCGCGACCGGGCGCGCCTTGCAAGATACTCGTTTGCTGCGGATCGGCAAAGAGGCCTTCAAGCAGATGCTGGCCGCCAGCCCTTCGGCGGCGCTCGCGCTTTTGAACACGTTCAACACGCGACTGCGCGGCACCGAGGCCATGCTGCGGCAGAATGAAAAGATGGCGGCGCTCGGCACGCTCGCCGCCGGGCTGGCGCACGAGTTGAACAACCCCGCCGCCGCCGTCCAGCGCAGTTCCAGCCACCTGCGCGACACACTGGCCGAATGGCAGCGACTGGCGGGGGAACTCGACGGGTTGGGCCTCGACTCCCGCCAGCACGAGGCCCTGCATGCCCTGCGCCGGGAGGTCTTCAGGCGCGCCGCCGCCCCGTTGCAATTGGACCCGCTCACCCAGAGCGACCGGGAAAGCGAATTGCAGACGTGGCTGGAAGCGAACGGCGTGGATCAGGCCTGGGAACTGGCGCCGACCCTGGTCACGTACGGCTTTGACGCGGACACGCTGAAAAGGCTGAGCCCGGATTTCGCGCCGCGCTCTCTCCCGCCGGTCATCCGCTGGCTGGCGGCGAGTTGCTTGCTTTACGCGCTGATGGACGAAGTCCGGATGGGCGCCGAGCGCATCGCCGAGATCGTCAAGGCGGTGAAGGCATACGCCTACCTCGACCAGGCGCCAATTCAGGAAGTGGACGTGCACGAGGGGCTGGAAAACACGCTCGTCATCCTGCGGCACAAGCTCAAGTCGGGCGTCAGCGTGACGCGCGACTACGCGCCCGACCTGCCGCGCCTCGAGGCCTACGCCAGCGAACTCAACCAGGTGTGGACGAACCTGATTGACAACGCCGTGGACGCGATGAACGGCCAGGGGCTGCTCACCCTGCGGACGTATTGCCACGACGACCAGGTCGTGGTCGAGATCGGCGACGACGGGCCGGGCATCCCATCCGAAATCCAGTCCCGCATCTTCGACCCCTTCTTCACGACCAAGCCGCCCGGTTCCGGCACGGGGTTGGGCCTGCACATCGTCTACAACAGCGTCGTGCACAAGCATCGCGGCCAGATCACTTTCACCTCTCAACCCGGCGCCACGACCTTCCGCGTCGCGCTCCCCATCCAACTTCCACGAGGTCCCCGATGAACGATAAACAACTCAAAGAGCTTTACCAGTCCATCAAGACGATTGCCAGCGTGGGCCTGTCCTCCAACCCGGAAAAGGAGAGCTTTTGGATTACTCACTATCTCCAGGAGCAGGGCTACCGCATCCTCCCGGTCAACCCCACTGCGAAGGAGATCCACGGCGAGAAAGTCTACACGGATTTGGCCTCTATCCCGGACAAGGTAGACGTGGTGCAATTGTTTCGCCCGTCCGAGGACGTGCCGCCGTTCGTCGAGCAGGCGATTCAGATTGGGGCCAAAGCGGTGTGGATGCAGGAGGGGATTTCCAACCCGGAGGCGGCGAAGAAAGCCGAGGCCGCCGGGCTGCAAGTGGTGATGAACCGGTGTATGCGGAAAGAGCACATGCGGCTGTTCGGGTCAAAGTTATTCGGCCTGTTTGGGCGATGAGGGGGTGGTCGGGTGGTCAGATGGTCGGATAGTCGCGGCTGAAAGCCCGGCGGATAGGCGAATAGACAGGTGGGCGGTGAGCCGTTTATTTCGCCGGGTTGAGACGCAACAGAAGCAGGCCTCCTCCTCCACCCGCCAGATAGCCTCCACCGCCATCTGCCACATAAATGACCTCTCCCGCCACCATCAGGCGGCTGGCATAACCAGGAGTATCCAGGTAGCCGGCCGGGTAGGGCTGTGCCGGATTCGAGATGTTGACCACCCACACGCCCGCCTGCCCGGCTGCGACCAGGGCATACTGGTCTGAGAACGCTGCATCCAGGGCGCCCCCTGGCAGACTTAGTGAACTCACCTGATGAGGTTTCACCGGGTCAGATACGTCAATCACCTTCAGGCTTCCCGAACAGGCGCCGTTGGAACACAGGGATAGGGAAAGATAGGCGTGACCCTCAGCGATTGCGACGCGGGCTGAAGAAAACCGTTCTGTGATCTCGACCGAACCCACGGGCTGGGGATTGGCCGGGTCCGATATGTCTAAAATCGCCATTTGCCCGATGTTGGCGTTCTCGTCATAGGACTGTTCGATCAGGTAAGCATAAGCGCCGGATACCGCCAGCCCGCCGGTAGATATCCCCGGTTTGGCAAAGTAGTACCTCCCCAGCAAACCCGGTCGTTCGGGGTTGCTCACA
>DAOTXG010000328.1:0-9829 GCA_034435515.1 Anaerolineales bacterium | reverse complement strand
TGCATCACAAAACCGGAATTCTTCCAGCCCTTCAACGAAATCTACAAACAATTTTTCCCCGAGCCGCGCCCGGCCCGGACGACGATTGTCTGCGCGCTGGTGGACGCGAGCCTGCTCGTCGAAGTGGACGTCATCGCGCGCCTGCCGGGGTAAGACGACGTATTACGTATTGCGTATTACGTGTTCACAGTCCTTTACGCAATACGCAATACGTAATACGTACCAGCCTATGCCTACCCTCAATGACCTCGACACCCCAACCCTCACGGTTGACCTCGACGTGATGGAGGCCAACCTGGCCCGGCTGCAAAACTACTGCAAGGCGCACGGCCTCGGCCTGCGTCCGCACATCAAGACGCACAAAATCCCGGCGCTGGCGCACAAGCAGCTCGCCCTCGGCGCGGTGGGCATCGCCTGCCAGAAACTCGGCGAGGCCGAAGTGATGGCCGACGCCGGGATCACGGATATCCTGATCCCATACAACCTGGTCGGCCAGCGCAAACTGGAGCGGCTCGCCGCCCTCGCCCGCCGCGCGCAAATGACGGTGGCCGTGGACTCCGCCGAGGTCGCCCACCCGATGGCCGAGCACCTCGCCGGCGAGGGGGTCGAGGTGGGCGCGGTGATTGAGTTGACGAGTGAACTAAACCGCTGCGGCGTGACCGACGCGCGGACGGCGGCGGCGCTGGCGCGCGAGATTGCCGCGGGGCGCGGGCTGCGCTTCCGGGGGATCATGGTCTACCCGTCGAGCGCGAAGTCCATGCCCCTCGTCGCCGAGACGCTCGCCGCGCTCCGGGCGGAAGGGCTGTCCGCCGAAATGGTCAGCGGCGGGGGCACCCCGACGGCTTACCGGTCGCACGAGTTTCCGGGGTTGACCGAGATTCGCGTGGGCACTTACATCTTCAACGACTGGTCGTACGTCCGCGATGGCGTCTGCACGCTGGAGCAATGCGCGTTAAAGGTGATCGCGACCGTGGTGAGCACGCCCGCGCCGGAGCGCGCGATCATTGACGGCGGCTCCAAGACGTTCTCCTCGGACATGGGCGTTCCGATGGGCCACATCGTCGAGTATCCCGAGGCCATCGTCTACAAGATGAACGAGGAGCACGGCTTTGTGGATGTCAGCCGCTGCCCGCGCCAGCCGAAGGTCGGCGAGCGGTTGACGGTCATTCCCAACCACGCCTGCGGCACGATCAATATGCACAACACGCTCGTCGGCCTGCGCGGCGAGAAGGTCGAGGCCGTCTGGGAGATCGCCGCGCGGGGCAAGGTGCAGTAACTGGCTGAACCAGGGCTTTTCCAAAGTCCCGGCGATTGCCCCGTCCCGCGCTCCGCGCGAGCGGGGTCGCGGGAAAATCGCGGCAACAAAAAGCACGAAGTCACCCTACGGTGACTGGCTCCAGCCCGCGAAGGTGGGCTTTGTGCCCTTCGTTGCTGCGCGCGAAGCGTCTAACCGCCGGGCCGATAGATGGAAAAGCCCTGCCGGCTGAGCCTGTGGAAATTGCGCGCAGCCTGAAGTCACACTAAAATCGCTCCTTCTCGTTCCATCGCGGTTAAGGAGGTGATCGTCCGGCGCATCCTTACATTACCGTTTCGCTCAAATGGTTCTCCCGACCTGGGCGGGGTACGGGGCACGGACCGCGAAGCGCGCGGATTTGGGGCCTTATCCGTGTGCATCCGTGTCAATCCGTGTCCTGTTCCCGTTGAACCCTGAAGAACCGCGCGTTTCAATATCGTCACGCATGCCCACTCATGGAGGAGATAGATCATGAACAGCCGCAAACGTCTCTTGTGGCCGATGGCCTCGGTCGTCGTCATCGGCGCGTTGCTCCTCAGCGCCTGCGGAGGCGGCGCAACCACGCCCGCCCCGGCCGGCGGGGGAGGGCCGACCAAACACGTCTCGATTTTGAACAAGGACTTGACGGACGCCGAGATCAAGGCCGAAATCCAGAGGGAAGGCAGCCTCGTCGTCGCCAACTGGACTTACACCGCTAACGACGAGCTCGTCAAGCAGTTCACTCAATACGTCAAGAACACGTTCGGCGTGGATATTCAATTCACTTACGAAGGCTCGCAGGCGCCCAGCACTTACCTGACCAACCTGTATGCCGCGCAAAAAGCCGGGAACCCCTCGCCCTACGACGTGCTGGCCATCGAGGAGAACTACTGGGCCGAGGCTATGGCCAACAACGCCCCCGACAATTACTTGCCCTCCGACCTGATCCCGAACCAGAAACTGGTGCTCGACCAGTTCCAGCACGTCCCGACCACGATCGCCTTCCAATCCACCGCCTTCCCCGCGATTGTGTACAACAAGAAGAACGCGCCGTTCCTGGCCTCGCTCCAGGACCTGGCCGACCCGCGCCTGAAGGGCAAAGTCACCCTGCCCCTCCCCGGCGACATCACCGCGGGCGGCTTCTTCCTCGGCCTGGCCGCCGAACTCGGCAAGGACTACAAAGACGCGGCGCAGATGAAAGAAGTGGTGGATTGGGCCGTCGCGAACATCGGGCCAAACGTCCTCAAGTACACGACCGACTCGTCCGAGATGCAGCAGCTGCTTCGCTCCGGCGCGGTGGATGCTGTCTCCTTCTGGAACAGTCTGGCCCGGCTGGAATTCTTCAACGGCTACCCGGACACGGGGCTGCTGCTGCCGAAGAGCATCTACCCGGCCAACGGCTACCTGTGGATTCCCAAGGGCGCGCCGCATCCGGTGCTGGCGCAGGTCTTCATCAACTGGCGGCTCAGCCCGGAGGTGCAGTTCCCAAACGACTGGCCGATTGACAAAGGCCCGTGGAACGAGTTGAGCGAAGGCTTCCTCGGCCCGGCGTACGAAAGCCGCGTGCCCGATTGGTTCAAGAACGACTACTTCACCTATTTCCCGACGCTCGATCAGATCAAGACCCAGTTCAAGGCGGTGGACTGGGACGCCTATAACGCCAGCGCGAAAGAGTGGCAGGACTATTATGCGCAGAAGATCGGGCAGTAAGACCTCACCCCCGGCCCCTCTCCTGACGACAAACGTGCGTCGTCAGGAGAGGGGAGAATGAGTCGTTCTATGACCAGCGAACAACTCTCTCTGGCACAACCCAGGCTGGCGCCCGAATTACGGCGGCGCGAGCGCAACACCCGGTTGACCATGTTCGGGCTGGTCCTCCCGGCCATCCTGCTGACCCTCCTGTTTCTTTACTACCCCCTCGTCTTCATCGTCCGCATGAGCTTCACGCTCGCGGACTCGTTCCTCTCCCCTGCCGGGCCGGCGTTCACGCTCGACAATTACGCGGCGATGACGGGCCGCTACCTGCCCAACGCCTGGGTGACGATCAAGCTCGCCTTGCTCTCGACGCTCGTCAACCTGGTCTTCGGTTTTCCGTTCGCCTACATCCTCGTGCGCAAGGTGCGCTACCGGGACGTGGTGCGCGGGTTCATGGTCTTCCCTATGTTCGGCGCGCTCTACGTCGCCTTTGGGATGCGTTTCATCCTGCTTCCCGGCGGGATGGCGACGCCGATTCTCAAATTCTTCGGCGTCGAAAGCGCACAGGCGCTTTACAGTCTGCCTTCCGTCGTCTTCGCCATGTCCATCTTCACCTTCCCCTTCATGGTGATGAACATCGGCACGGCCTTGAGCAACGTGGACCCGACACTGGAGGAGGCCGCCGCCTGCCTCGGCGCGCGCCCCTGGCAGACCTTCGGGCGCGTCCTGCTGCCGCTCACCCGCGCCGGCCTCATCGCCGGGGCGCTCATGGTCTTCGGTTGGAACATCGGCGCGTTCGCCGAGCCGCTGCTCCTCGGCTCGATCAACGAACAGAAATCGCTCGCCTGGACGCTCTACCAGCGCGGCGTCGTGCAGACCGACTACGGCCTCTCGACGACGATGGGCGTCGTCCTGCTCGTCCTGGCTTTCACCGTCACCTACTTCTCCCTGCGCTACTCGCGAGGAGCATTAGTCGAATGACCCGCCTGCTCAACCCCCGCCGCCTGGGCGACGTGTTCAGCCACGCCTACATCTGGTTTTGCCTCCTGCTGTTCATCCTGCCCTTTACCGCGCTCCTCCTCTATTCGTTCACCGGGCCGCAGGGCACGTACGCCATCGAGAACTTCAAATACGTCTTCGGCAGTTTCGGCAGCAACCTGCTGTGGAGCTTCAGGATTTCGGGGCTGACGCTTCTGCTCAACCTGCTCGTCAGCCTCCCGGCGGGTTACGCGCTCGTGCGTTACCCTGTCCCCGGCAAGCGGATTCTGTTCTCGGCCCTCACGCTCCCCTTGTACGTCCCCGGCGCGGTCATGGGCATCGCGCTGGTGCTGACCTACAACTTCACCTACCGGCTGACGACCTCGATGTGGGGCCTGGTGCTGGCGATGACGGTCGGCACGTTCCCGCTCATGCTCACCCCGATTGTCGTCGCGCTCAAAGATTTGCCGATCGTCTTCGAGGAGGCGGCGCAGTGTCTCGGCGCGACGAAATGGCAGACCTATTGGCGGGTCGTGTTTCCCCTCATCGGCCCCGGCATCAGCGCCGGCCTCCTGCTGTCGTTCATCATCGTCTTCAACGAGTACCTCGTCACCCTGTTCGTCCACCCGACCTTCATTACCACCGCGCCTCTGCGCGTCTTCGGCCTCGTCCGCACCGCCGGCCTGCTGCCCACCACCGCCGCCCTGGCCGTCACCATGCAGCTCATCTCCTTCCTCGCCGTCCTCGCCTTCTTCCGCCTCTTCGGCACCCGCTACCTCAAAGGCACTTACCTCATCTGATTACTGCTTACTGCTTACTGTTTACTGCTTACTCCTTACTGTTTACTGCTTACTATCCATGTCCCGCGTCCGACTCATCTCTGTCACCAAACATTACGGTCAAACGGTCGCTGTCCATGAATTCAGCCTCGACGTGGCCGAGGGCGAGTTCGTCACCCTGCTCGGCCCCTCCGGCTGCGGCAAGACGACCACCCTGCGCATGCTCGCCGGGCTGATCGAGCCAAGCGCCGGCCATATCTACTTCGACGAGCAGGAAGTCACCTATCTTCCGCCGCCCGCGCGCAACATTGGCTTCGTCTTTCAGACGCCCGCGCTGTTCCCGCACCTTTCCGTCGCCGACAACATTGCCTTTGGCCTGTCGGTGAAGGGCTGGAAGAAAAATGAAATACCGAAGCGCGTTGACGAGATGCTCGCGCTGGTGGAATTGAGCGGCTACGGCCGCCGACTGCCCGCGCAGCTCTCCGGGGGCCAGCAGCAGCGGGTCGCGCTGGCGCGCGTGCTCGCCACCGATCCGCGCGTCCTCCTCTTCGACGAGCCGCTCTCCGCGCTCGACAAGAACCTGCGCGACACGCTCAAATACTCCATCCTCGACCTCCAGCGCAAGACGCGCAAGACGGCCATCTACGTCACGCACGACCAGTCGGAAGCCTTTGCCATCTCCGACCGCATCGTGGTAATGAACGCCGGGCGGGTCGAGCAGATCGGCGCGCAGACGGACATCTACCTCCGCCCGCAGACCCCTTTCGTCGCCGAGTTCATCGGGGCGACCAACAGCCTCTTGGGAAAAGTGGCAGGCGTCGAGGGGGCAGGTGACAAGAGGCGCGTGGTCGTCGCGGCGGATGGTCTTTCGCTCCGCTGCCAGGCTCATGCTCAATTCCAGGCTGGCGACCCGGTGCTGGTCTACATCCGCCCGGAGAACGTCGTCGTCCTCGACGACTCCGGGGGGGCGGACTACGAGAACGTCGTCGAGGGCGTGATTGACCGGGTCATCTTCGAGGGCGCGACGGCGCAACTGCGCGTGGACGTGGGCGGCCGCGAGTTCCGCGCCGACGTGAGCGGGGCGCAGCGCCTGACGCTCATCCAGCGGCAGGGCAAAGTGCGCCTGGGCTTCAACGATGTGATACTTATCCCTGGCTGATAGCAGATGGCTGATAGCAGATGGCCGATAGCAGATGGCAGATAGCGAATGGCAGATCGCTTATGGCTTGTGACAAGAAAGGCTCCACAATGAACAACAACGATCTCCCTCGTTTTGACTTGCAGGGCCAGATCGCTTTGGTGACCGGCGCGGCGCGGGGCATTGGGCGTGCGTGTGCGCTGGCCCTGGCCCAGGCCGGGGCCGACGTGGCCCTGGGGCTGCGTGAGGCTCAGACCGGCGGCGACCTGGCGCGCGAGATCGAGGCGCTGGGGCGGCGCGCACTGCGCTTGCAGATGGACGTGACGCGCCTCGACCAGATCCGGCAGGCGGTGGAGGCGGCGGCCGCGCATTTCGGGCGGTTGGATATCCTGGTGAACAACGCCGGGCTGGGGCCGAGCAACCTGGCCGAAGATGTGCGCGAAGAGGATTTTGACCTGACCCTCGCCGTGAACCTGAAGGGCACATTCTTCGCCAGCCAGGCGGCGGGCCGGGTGATGATCAAGCAAGGCTACGGACGGATTATCAACCTGAGCTCGCAGGCGGGCTTCGTCGCGCTGCCCACCGAATCCATCTATTGCATGACCAAAGCGGCGATTTCGCACCTGACCAAGTGTCTGGCCGTGGAGTGGGGCCAATACAACATCGCCGTGAACGCCGTCGCGCCGACGTTCATCCGCACCCCCGGCACCGAAGAAGCCCTGGCCGACGAGGCCTTCCGGGCCGATGTCTTGTCGCGCATCGCGCTTAGGCGCATCGGCGAACCGATGGACGTGGCGGGCGCGGTTGTCTTTCTCGCCTCGCCGGCCGCCTCCCTCATCACGGGCGCCACCCTGCTCATTGACGGAGGCTGGACCGCGCGCTAAATGCGCTACGCCATCGGCCTTGACCTCGGCGGGACGAACCTCAAAGGCGGCCTGGTGGACCAGGCCGGGCGGGTCGTCTTCAAAGCCTCCCGCGCCTCGCCGGTCGAGCACCACTCGCCTGAGCCGGTCGTCGCCGCTCTCATCGGCTTTGCCCAAGAACTGCGCGACCAGGCGCGGGGGATGGGCCTAGAGCCGGAGGGCTTCGGCTTCGGCCCGCCGAACTTCGTCGAGGGGCCGGATTGGATTCAGCGGCAGGTGAACAACCTGCCCGCGCTCAACGACTTTCCCCTCCGCCCGCCGCTCGCCGCGGCGCTCGGCGAGAACATCGCGATTGACAACGACGTGATGAACGCCGGGTTGGCCGAATACCACTTCGGCGAAGGGCACAAGTACGACCGGGTGTTCTTCATCGCCATCGGCACAGGCATCGCCGCGAGCATCTTCGTCGAGGGCGGCCAGCGGGTGCGCTACATCCTCGGCTGGCCGGGCGACACCGGCCACATCATCGTGGACCCGCATGGGCGGCGCTGCACCTGCGGCGGGCGCGGTTGCCTTGAAACGGTGGCCTCCGGCCCTGCGATCCGCGAATTCGCGCTGGACGTCGCGCGGGCGCAAAAATCTCCGGCGCTGGCGGCGCGGCTGGCCGAAAAAGGCGACCTGGACGCGCGCGACGTGACTGAGGCCGCGCTCGCGGGCGACGAGGCGGCGCGGCTCATCTGGGACGAGGCGGGTTGGTATCTCGGCGTCGCGCTGACGAGTTACCAGCACATCTACGACCCACACATCATCCTGGTCGGCGGCGGGGTGGCGGAGGCGAGCGAGTTGTTGCTTGGCCCCATTCGCCGGACGATGGCCGCGCTGGGCAGCCCCTATTACTTGAAGCACCTGCGCGAGATAAAGAAGGCTTCACTCGGCGCGGACGCGGGTTTCATCGGCGCGGCGGCGCTCATCCTGCTGCCGCAGGCGCTGAGGTGACGCCGGGAGGGAATCCCCCCAGGAATTTACGAGTTCTATCATCTCCCTCTCAAACACCCTCCCGAACTGCCTCACCACCTCGTCCATCACCTCGTCCATCCGGGGCGCTTCGCCGAGGAAGTCGGCCATGGAGACGACGGCGTGGTCGCGCAGGCCGCAGCCGATGATGCCGTCCCAGTAACTCATGTCGGGGTTGACGTTGAGCGCGAAGCCGTGCTGCGAGACGCCGCGCGCGTCCACCTTGACGCCGATGGCGGCCAGCTTGGACGGGGCTTTGCGGGCGGCGGGCGGGCAGTGGGGACAGCGCGAGGCCACGTCAGCCTGAATCCACACGCCAGTCAGGCCGGGCATCTGCCCCGTGACCAGTCCAAAGTGCAGGAGCGCACGGATCAGCGTCTCCTCGATCTTCCGCACGTAGCCCACGTAATCTGCCTGCGGCAGGCGGCCCTCGGCGCTGAGCGGCGCGCCGAGTTTCATGATGGGATAGCCGACCAACTGCCCCGGCCCGTGATAGGTGATGTCGCCGCCCCGGTCCACCCAGTGGACGGCGATGCCGCGCGCGGCGAGCTGCGCCTCGTCGAGCAGCAGATGCTCGGCGTGGCCGGAGCGTCCCAGCGTGTAGGTGTGGGGATGCTCCAACAGCAAGAGCGTGTCGGCGATTTCATCCTCAGGGGCCGCACGCCGGGCCGCGAGTTGCTTTTGCAGTTCCCACGCTTTGGCGTAGGGAACGAGACCGAGGCGGCGGACTTCACAAAGTATCATGACGGCAATGTGATACGTATTGCGTGTTGCGTATTCCGTAAGGGTGTTCTACGCAATACGCAATACGTAATACGCAATACGTCAACCACCACTATACAACAAAAACGGAATCTCCATCTCCTGCCTCGTCAGCCCCCCGTGGTGGCCGTAAAACCGTTGTTCGAATTTGCCTTTCTCGTACCACCAGACCGACTCGTATTCGTGGGGCAGGATGACGAGGTTGCCCACGCGGCTCATGAACTCTGGCGAGAGGGGCGCGGGGCCGAAGAAGCCTTTCTCGACGAGCGTCTGTGTCGGGTAGACCTCGGCGCGGCCCGCGAGGGGCCCGGCCAGGAAGCGCCGGGCCTCGTCCAGCCGGTCCTCCTTGACGTACAGGAACACGTCGCGCGGCGAGCCGGCAGGGACGAGCGGATGGCCCTGCCGGTCGGTCCGCAGAAAACGCTCCAGGCCCGCGAACTCCGGGCGCCGGTTGAGGTAGTGGGTCGTGTGCGGGGAAATCTCTATCTGCCCATGATCGGCGGTGAGGATGAAGAGCGTGTTTTTCAAGCGGCGGAGCGTGGGCTTATAAAACAGCCGATCCAGCGACGTGAGGCAGGCGTCAATCTCGGCTTCTGCTTGCGGGGAGTCCGGGCCGTAGTCGTGGCAGATGGCGTCAATCCGGTCGTAGTAGAGGAAGAAGTAGGCGGGCGGCTGCCGCTGCGCCAGGAGATGCCCCAGGTTGACGAGCGCTTCGGGGAGCGTCTTGTAGGGGACGGTCGTCGCGCCTTGAAACACGATGTCGGAGTAAGTCGAGGGCGTGTATTCCCGGTGTTGAAAGACGTAGGAGGTGACGCCGCGCTGGCCCAATTCCTGATAGAGCGTTTGCGCGGGGTAAAGCGTTTTGGGATCTACCTTGTGCGGCTTGAGCGTGTCGCGCTCTTTTGTCCCGGCGAAGGAGAAGAGCAGCGGCGTGATGACGGCGTCCAACTGAGGTTCGTAGTATTGCCACTCGTACACCCCGCTCTGCCCGACCGGGAGGCCGGTGTGAATGGTGGTGACGTGCGCGGCGGTGGTGGAGGGGAACTGCGCCGTGAGTTTAGAGACGACGCCCTCTTTGGCAAAATGCTTGAGAAAGGCGTAATCGCCGCCGTACTTCTCGACAAACCGCCAGCCGAAGGCGTCAAGGAAGAAGAGGATAACTGTGTCATAGCGCATGGGCAAATCGCCGAACACGTCTTTGGCAAGGCCCGATTTGCCCGTTCCGGCGAGCATGTGCTGGATGGTGGCCGGGATGCCGGAGAAGCAGTGGGAAGGGTAGGCGGGCTTGAGGAAGGAGGGGTGCATGAAAGTCAGGGTTACTGTAGAG
>DAOTXG010000327.1:0-6108 GCA_034435515.1 Anaerolineales bacterium | reverse complement strand
CGTCACGGGCGCGCTCAGCGACCGCTGGGGCCGCAAGCGGCTGATCGTCGCCGGGATGTGGGTGCAGGCGGCTGGCATCGGGCTGTTCGTCGTCGGCGCGGGCTTCTGGACCTGGCTGGGCGGCGCGGTTTTGCTGGGCCTGGGGACGGCGCTCGTCTATCCTACCCTGCTCGCCGCCATCTCCGACGTGGCGCATCCCGAATGGCGGGCTTCGGCGGTCGGCGTCTACCGTCTGTGGCGCGACGGGGGCTATGCGCTGGGCGCGCTCGCGGCCGGCTTGCTGGCCGATATATTCAATATCCCCGTCGCCATCGCCGCCATTGGACTGTTGACCTTCTTCTCTGGCGCGCTCGTCGCCGGGGTAATGTACGAGACTCTGCCGGCGAAGGGCAGATAGCGGATGGCCGATAGCAGATAGCCGATGGCTGATAGCCAAAGGCAACTGGCCGCTGCGCGTGACAAATGGCCGCGGCGCGTGATCAATGACAAACAACTGGCAACCAGTGACTAGCGACCAGCCACCAGCTGCCAGCGACCAATGGCGAATGGCATATAATTGGGACGGACAAATCTCACCGGAGGGAAGCGCATATGTTTCACCACGTTCTCATCGGCTACGACGGCTCGGCGAACGGCAAGAAGGCGCTCGAATACGGCATTGACTTCGCCATGCACGCGGGCGCGGAACTGACCATTGTCACCGCCTTCGCTAAGGTCCCAGATTATCTCGGCTCGCCGCAATACGACGAAATCGTCGCCAAGATGACGACCAGGGCGCAGGAGACAGCCGAGATGGGGGCCGAGCAGGCCCGCGCCTGCGGCATCGAAAAGGTGCGGGTGGAGGTGCTGGAAGGCTCACCCGCCGAGTGCCTCCTGGCCGTGGCCGAGACGCGCGGGTGCGATTGCATCGTCGTCGGCTCGCGCGGCCACGGCGAACTGGCCGGGCTGCTGCTGGGCAGCGTGAGCGACCGGCTGGCGCACCACTCGAAAGTGCCAGTGTTGATTGTGAAATAAAAGGGTGGGGTTATTTGCCAGCCGCGCGCAGCAAGTCAGCCACCCAGACAGCGGCCGAGGCAGGGAGAGGCGACTCCGGGGGGCGGGTGTAACCTCCTGAGAGGTCGTAGTTCAACGCGTCGTATACCGTGTTCAGCGCCAACTGCAAGTCCAAAGTCACATCTGGATCCCCCGCCAGGAGCGGAACAGGGACGACCGGCAGGCGCATATCGAGTTGAATCGGCCAGACATCCATCACCGGCCGCCGCTCGGCCCGGCTGAGGAAGACAAAATACGGAGCAGCCGGCAGCGGCTCGCGCATCGGCACACGCTGGCCAGCGCGGAGCAAATCTATTTCCATGAGATGAGCAGTGCTGAGGAGCAGGCGCTGCCGCTTTTCGAGATACTCGCGGTAGCCTGCCCCGCGTTTGTTCGTGGGCGACAAGACTTCAATCACCGTCACCAGCGTCCGGTGGGCCACGTCACGGATTTCCACGGTAACGTGAGGCGCACGTTCGGGAATAACTGTGGCTAATTGCAGCGGCGGCGGCGCGCCCGTGACCGTCTCCTCACGCTCGCGCGCGGGATGCGCCGATTTGAACACCCCGACATCAGGATGAAGGTCGCCCGTCGTGATGGTCACATCGTCCAGCGTGTCAGTCACAAACCGGCGGGTCGTCCGAGCGATGTAGCGCGGGCGCAGCCGCGGGGCGAGTTGGCGGGCGATCTCCGAGCTCAACTCGGTGTGCACGCTGGTCCACTCCGAACCTTCCAGATACGGGTCCATGCCGGGGAATGGGGATGGCATAAGCGCTCTTGAACTTCAGCCCGTCGGTTTTATTAAACATTATCGGGAATAATCTCTGTTGCTCTCCTACCGCGTCCTCGCGGTTGGCCGCCTGCGCCCCAAAGGGGTGCTGCGCGAGGGACGCGGGCGGAGAGCATTATTTCCGACAAAGTCTATTGTAGCACACGCGCCTTCGCGACACTGCTCGCACGCAAACTGAGAGTGGGGGCGGGTTGCGACCACGACCCTCGCGGCTACAAGCCGCTCCCACGCCAATCCCCGGCCAATCTTTGAGAGCGCATTGCGGCTCATTTGTCATTTCCTCACTAGTCGCTTATCCTTGCCCCATGCTTACCTCCCTCTTCCCTCAACCTAAACCCATCGTCGGGATGATTCACGTCGGCGCGCTGCCGGGGACGCCGGCAAGCGCCATGAGTGTGCGCGAGATTGTGGACCTTGCCGCGCGTGAGGCGCGCCTCTATCGTGAGGGCGGCGTGGACGGCATCGGCGTCGAAAACATGCACGACCTGCCTTACCTGCGCGGGGGCGTGGGGCCGGAGATCGTCGCGGCGATGACGCTGGTGGGGCAGGCCGTGAAGGCGGAGAGCCAATTGCCGGTGGGGATTCAGATTCTCGCCGGGGCCAACGTCGAGGCGATGGCCGTGGCGCACGCCGCCGGGTTGGACTTCATCCGCGCGGAGGGCTATGCCTTCGCCCACGTGGCCGACGAGGGAATCATCGAGTCATCGGCTGCAAAACTCCTGCGCTATCGAAAGATGATCGGCGCAGAGCGCATGCAGGTCTGGGCCGACGTGAAGAAGAAGCACTCCGCGCACGCCCTCACCGCCGACGTCAGCCTGGGCGCGACGGCTGAAACCGTGGAGTTCATGCGCGGCGACGCGGTGATCGTGACCGGCAGCATCACGGGCGACCCGCCCAGGATCGAGGACGTACAGGAGGCCAAGAGCCACACGCGCCTGCCGGTCATCCTCGGCTCCGGCGTGGATGTGAACAACGTCGCCGCCTTCTTCCCCGAAGCCGATGGTTTCATCATCGGCACGCACTTCAAAGTGGACGGGCACTGGGCCAACACGGTGGACCCGAAGCGGGTGGAGAGGTTTATGGAGATGGTGAGGAAATTGAGAGGTCATTGATCGTCTTGTAGATCGGCGTCGGGGCTTGAGCAGGTGAGACGCTTCGCTCCGCTCAGCGTGACAGACGGACTGATTCTTTTATAGCCCTGAAGCCCTGCGAGGAGGCTATTCCATGTCAGCAGAAAACAAATTCACTTCCCCCGCGCTGATGGCAGTTTTACTCGCCGTCTCGATGGCCCTTTTACTGTTCGTCGTGAGGGCCGCCGACGTTCGCCCGACCAAGATAACCCGGCCGCCCCGCATCGCCTTTATGACGGACCGGGACGGCAATTTCGAGATCTACATTATGGAGCATGACGGGGGCAACCCCACGAATCTGACGAACGACGAGGCGCAAGATGGCCTGCAAACCTGGTCGCTAGGGGCCAATGCCTTTGCCTTCATTACCACCCGCAGTGGAGACAGCATCACGCTCTACCGCATGGACGTGGACGGCGGCCACCCGCAGGCCGTGGGGCTGGCCCCGCCTGTGGATGCCGGGGCGCCCATCTGGTCACCCACAGGTGAATGGATAGCGTTTGGCAGCGGCGGGGAGGCGAACCCAGACGTCTACCTGGTGGACGCAGTCGGCGAACAGGTGCGCAACCTCACCGGCCATTCGGCCCAGGATCGGTTTGGGGCCTGGTCTCCCGATGGCCAGCATCTCCTGTTTGTTTCAGATCGGGATGGCGGCAACCTGGTCATCTATGCCATCGGCGTTCAAGGCGGTGAGCCAACCTCTCTCAGCGATCCGGCCTCGGACAGCGCGCGGCCTCGTTGGTCGCCGGATGGTACGAAAATCGCCTTCATGACCAACCACGACGAGGACATCGAGATTTACGTGATGAACGCCGATGGGGGAAACGTGACCCGGCTGACCGACAGCCAGGGATTCGATGGCTTTCCAGCCTGGTCCCCCGATGGCAAACAAATCGCCTTCGTCTCAGTCCGGGATGGAAATCCAGAGATCTACCTCATGAACGCCGACGGAAGTGAGCCGAAGAACCTGACGAACAACCCGGCTCAGGATTCGCTGGAAGGGGATTTCGCGTGGTCACCCGATGGCGCACAAAGCCTGTTTCATTCAAACCGGGATGGAAACGACGAAGTATACGTGATGAATGCCGATGGGAGTCAGCAGTCGAACCTGACGAACAACCCGGCCACCGACATCGCGTCGATCTGGATTCCGTAGCGCAGGCGGGCCTGGGATTTGGGATTTTTCATTCCCCCTCCGGCCACGCCGCGCACACCTTCCGATACGGCTCGCCGGGGAAATACTGATCCCATTCCTCGCGGGTGAAGTTGCGGCCCACCATCTCGCACGCCCGCGCCTGCCACGACTCGAAACTGACGTCCCAAAGCCTGATCGTGCCGTCCTCGCTGCCCGAGGCCAGTCTATTGCCATCTGGACTGAAAGCGACGCTCCATATCGCCTTGAGATGCCCGGTCAGCAGCGGGCCAAGCGGCTCTCGGGCAGCAACATCCCACAGGATGATGGTGTTGTCCTTACTGCCAGAGGCCAGCGTTTGACCGTCAGGGCTGAAGGCCAGGCTGTAGACCTCGCCGGTGTGGCCGATGAGCGGCGGGCCGAGTGGTTGGCGGGCGGCAACATCCCACAGGATGATGGTGTTGTCCCCACTGCCCGAGGCCAGCGTTTGACCGTCAGGGCTGAAGGCTACTGGCCCCACCGAACTCGTATGGCCGGTGAGCGGCGACCCAAGCGGCTGGTGAGTCGCCATGTCCCACAAGATGATGGCGTTATCTACACTGCCCGAGGCTAACAGTCTGCTATCGGGGCTGAAAGCCAGGCCGTTGATACTGGCGGCGTGGCCGGCGAGGGGGGGGCCAATCAGTTGCCGGGTCTTCACATCCCACAGGATGATGGTGTTGTCCACTCTGCTCATGGCCAGTATTTTGCCATCCGGGCTGAAGGCCAGGCCGCACAGGTGGCCGGTGAGCGGCGGGCCGAGCGGCTGCCCGGTGAGGACGTCCCACAGGATGACTGTTTCATCATCACTGCCCGTGGCTAATACTTTACCGTCCGGGCTGAAGGCCACGCTATTGATGCCCAGGCTATGGCCGATAAGGAGCGGGCCGAGCGGCTGCCGGGTGGCGACATCCCACAAAACGCCTGTGCGATCTTCACCACCCGAGGCCAGCGTTTTGCCGCGCTCCGCGGGGCTGAAGGCGACGCTCCATACACCGCCAGCGTGGCCGGTGAGGGGTGGGCCGTCGAGCAGTTGCGCGCCGCTGGCGACATTCCACAGGATAACAGCCGCGTCCCGGCCCCCGGAGGCCAGCGTTTTGCCGTCGGGGCTGAAGGCAATGCTGTTCACACCGCGGGTGTGGCCGATGAGGCGCGAATACTGACTAATGGGCTGTCGCGCGCCAGCGACTACATCCCACAAAATGATGGTGTTATCCAGACTGCCGGAGGCCAGCGTTTTGCCATCCGGGCTGAAGGCGATGCTCCAGATCGCCTTGGTGTGGCCAGTGAGCGGCGGGCCAAGCCGCTGGCGCGTCGCCACATCCCACAGGATGATGGTGTTGGGCCCACTGCCCGAGGCCAGAACTCTGCCGTCGGGACTGAAGGCCAGGCTCGTTACAGGCGCTGAATGGCCGACGAGCGGTGCGCCGCCGAGCGGTTGGCGCGTCGTCACATCCCACAGGATGATGGTGTTGGGCCCACTGCCCGAAGCCAGCGTTTGACCGTCAGGGCTGAAGGCCAGGCTGTTGACCCCGCTGGTGTGGCCGATGAGCGGCGGCCCGAGCGGCTGCCGGGTGGCAACATCCCACAAGATGAGGGTGTGATCATCACTGCCTGAGGCTAATAGTTTGCCATCCGGGCTGAAGGCCAAGCCGTTTATTCCGCGGGTGTGACCGGCGAGCGGCGGGCCGAGTGGCTGGCGCGCGGCCGCGTCCCACAAGATAATGAGGCCATCCGCGTCCCCCGAGGCCAGGGTCTGGCCACGCTCCGCGGGGCTGAAGGTCACGCTGCTCACCCACTTTTTGTGGCCGGTGAGCGGCGAGCCGATTGGCTGTCGCGCGCCGGCGGCCGCGTCCCTCAGGATGATCGTGTTATCCGCGCTGCCTGAGGCCAACATCTTGCCGTCCGGGCTGAAGGCCAAGCCGTTTATTCCGCGGGTGTGACCGGCGAGCGGCGGGCCGAGTGGCTGGCGCGCGGCCGCGTCC
>DAOTXG010000326.1:0-8104 GCA_034435515.1 Anaerolineales bacterium | reverse complement strand
CTCAGATTCTATCCCCAACGGCGACGCCACCCCCGCCCGCCTCCGCTCGGGAGGGGCAAATTATCCCGACCCCAATGCCTCTGGCTGGCCAGGACATTCCCAATGCGCCCCCAGCTATATCTATGCTTGCTTATGCCAGGCAGGGGCGATGTGGAAGTGTCAGTGCCCCGCAATCTTGCGCTGCGCCGCTGTCCATACTCGCGGTCATCTCAGCCACCAATGCTTGGGGAGCTGACCAGAAAGGAATCGTTTATCACTGGGATGGAAACCAGTGGCGGCGTACTGGGGCCGTCACTCAATCTTCTGATGGTGGTGGAGTTCGTGACGCTTCCGGTGAGGAGGCCTCCACCAATCAAACTGACAACTTAGATGATTCATCGGGAATAGTGACTGGCGTTGTCCGTGACCCGGATAGTAATCCAGTTGCCGACGGACAAATCTATGCCTGGGATTACGTAACCGGTTACTTGGGTGGGAGTGGTGTCACGGACGCTGGTGGGGTTTACACCCTGACACTAACCGCTGGCACGTATCGGATTCAAGCTTTCGCTGCCAGGCAAGTCACCACCTACTATAGTCAGACGATTTCCTACTATGACGCTACCCAAGTCACTGTCACGGCAGGAACGACAACGGAAGGGATTAACATCACTTTTATTCAAGGCGGAACGGTAACCGGCGTCATCCGCGACCCGGATAGCAATCCGGTGTCAGGCGCCTGGTTGTCGGCCTATGGCAACACAATGGGTTACTGGAGTGACACTTTCACGGACGCGGGTGGGGTGTATACCCTGACGCTGGCGGCGGACACCTATCGGGTCTGGGCTTCGGCCCCAGGGCAGGTCACCACCTACTATAGTCAAACAGCCTCCTACAATGATGCCACCCTAATCACAGTCACGGCGGGAACGACGACGTCAGGAATTGACATCACCTTCCTGCGGGGAGGCGGTATTTCCGGTTACATCTACGAAATCGATGGCAGTACGCCAATCCAGAATGCTGACGTCTATCTCCGCCAGGAAGGAAACTGGTGGGCCGCTTTTGCCGCCAGCGATGCGACTGGACATTATGTCTTCCTCGCTGTAGCTCCTGGAATTTATTACGTTGAGGCGTTTGCCGATTATCATATTAATCGCTTCTACAACGATAAGCCGTTGGGCCAACAAGATCCAATCACAGTGACGGCTGGCGTCGAGACGACCAGCATAGACATTCGTTTGCCCCCGGCGGGACAAATCACTGGCGTCATCCGCGACCCGGCCAATTATCCGGTTTCCGGGGCCTCGGTGAATGTTTTTGACGCGGCTACCTCTGACTGGATAGCGTACACGAATACCAATGTCGCTGGCGAATACACGTTGACTTTACCTGGCGGCGTTTACAAGTTGCAGGCCTCGGCCTCTGGACAGATCACTACCTGGTACATCCAGGCGGCAAACTTTGAGACCTCTGCTCCAGTCACGGTGACCAATGGTAGCCTCACCGCGGGGGTGGACATTACTTTCATTGCTGGTCAGCCGCAGTTAGTAGAGACACTGTACCTTGACATGCGCGTTGGAGAACCTGGTCCCGCGATTGGATCTCAGCCTCTTAACGTGAACACAACTTACGTTATTCAAGTCTCGGGCACGTGGAGTGCATGGTATGCAGACCGTTGGTCATCATACCAAGGCCAGCCCGAAGACTGGCCAATGCTTCCCTCGCCAGGAGTGCAAAACGGTAAAGTTGGACTCGACGTGGCCTATGCGTTCGCTGCTCCTGCTGGTTATAGTGCATGCGAGGGACCGAACATATTCCCGTGCAGGCGTCATGTATTTGAAATTAGCCTTGACGGTGGGGCAACTTGGTTTCAAGCAGATCCAATCGATGATGCGTATCATCCAAACCATGTTTACCAGTATGTTATTGTGGGACAGGGGTTCCCCGCTCGCTTTCGATGGCCCGATCCCTACTATCCAACTGATAATTACGGGATTCTTGTTATCGACATAAGTCCGAGCTACTACTCCATTTCTGGACAGGTGCGCGATGCTACGAACAACCCACTCCCGGGAGTTACAATCTCGGCAAGCCCTGGCATCAGTGGTACCGCTGTTACTAATGCGAGTGGTGTATATACTCTGACGGGAGTAATCACTGGTACCTACATGCTCACGCCCACACTAAGCGGCTACACCTTCTCGCCGCCCACGCGCGCGGTGAGCGTGCCGCCGGATGCGACGGGGCAGGATTTTGTGGGGACACCCAAGAGTGGTTGTAGCGGCACGGATCCGTATGACTGTTTTGTGTCTTCGACTCTCGGCTGGCAACAGACCTCATTGACAGTCCAGCAAGGCGACGTTTTCTCAATCTCGTACATCACCGGAACTTGGACTGTTGATTATCGAAATTTCCAGTACGTAGGCCCAGAAGGATATGACCCTGATCTTCCTATAGATGGTGGGTGCAAATTTGTTTCTTGGTTACCTTATGGAACCCTGATTGGGACTATTGACGGTATAACAATCTTTCCGGTTCGCCGAGGGGATACATTCACAGCCAACTCAAGTGGCCCCTTATACTTGCGAATCAATGATATTGACCTATGTCAAGGAGATAATGATGGTTTAGTTGAAGTGACTATAAGGTCAGAAACTACTTACTTTGTCTCCGGCTGGGTGACAGATGCCAGTAACAATCCCCTCGCTGGTGTGTTAATCTCATCGAGTTCAGGCGTCAGTTTCACCACGGGCGTAAGCGGCTACTACACCTTCACCAACCTCATCACTGGCACCTACACCCTTACGCCCTCACTGAGCGGCTACACCTTCTCGCCTCCCACACGCACAGTCAGCGTGCCGCCTAATGCGACAGGGAAGGATTTCACGGGGGCCACTTCGGCCGTCCTATATTCCCAGATGGATAATGTCGGGGCAAACGCGGTCTCATCAACTGATTACACTGGTACGCTCTTTGATACACAGGCAGCGGACGATTTTGCCCTCCCGGCAGGCGCTAGCGGCGGCTGGGAAATTGACCGGATTGCGGTACAGGGGACGTACGCCAGCAGCGGCCAGGCGACCGGGGTTAACGTGTTCATTTACTCCGACAGCAATGGACTGCCAGGAGCGTTGTACACTTCCCGGACGAACCTCATTCCGAGCAGTGGCTTGAGTACGGGCGATTTTGTGATTGACATTAGTCCTCCCATCTTCCTGACGACGACTTCTCAAGGCGGTACCACATACTGGTTATCGGCGCAATCGGTCATGCCATCCACTTCGCAGTCATGGCTCTGGCGCGACCGCATTGTGCAGAACAACAACCCTTCGGCCTTCAAGACAGCAGTGGGAGCTTGCTCAACGTGGCAAGTTCTGACCAGTTGCGTCGCCGGCAACATTGGCCCCGACCTGATGTTTGCCATTACGGGCACAGAAACGATCATTGGTGCTGGCCCGGTCATTTTCAACACCGATCCCGGTTCGGTCGTCGTCGGCAGTCCAGCCATCACCCTCACCATCAACGGCAGGAACTTCCTTCAAACGGGCACGACTGCCCAACTCCTGTGGAACGGGGCGCCGCGGACTTATACATCCTTGAGCGACTCGCAAATCGTCGCGACGATTCCAGAAACCGACCTCGCCTCGGCCGGCACGGCGAAAGTGTCGGTACGCCTCACCAAAGGCGCCGCTTCGGTGATTTCCAACGAGCAGCTCTTCACGATCAGGCTCGCACAGATAATCCTCCCAGTCGCCAAAGGCGTCCAGACCTCGGTTTACACGGTCACTAATCTCGGCAGCATGGTTGGCAACCTAAATCATGCTTTCTATCAAGGCGGCTTTCCGGGCGGACTCACCTGTACTGAGAACGATACGCTGGCGCCTGGCGCGAGCCGGTTTTACGACCTGGGCGCAATCGCTTGTGTGCCAGACGGCTTTCTCGGCGATGTGGTCGTGAGCGCCGACCAGCCGATTACCGGGACAGTTTCGACGCCCATCGTCTACTCCATCTCTGGCCGCGTGACGAATGCCAGTAATAACCCCCTCGCTGGCGTGCTCATCTCCTCGAGTTCAGGCGTCAACTTCACCACGGGCGCAAGCGGCTATTACACCCTCACCAACCTCATCACTGGCACTTACCCCCTCACGCCCACGCTAAGCGGCTACACCTTCTCGCCTCCCACGCGCACGGTCAGCGTGCCGCCAAGCGCGACGGGGCAGAACTTTACGGGGATGCTTCCTTCCAATTTGGCCTTTCAGGCAGACATCTATGGCAACTCAAATCCTGAAACCATAGAATATATGAGCGACTTGAAATTCTACAGTTGGGGAGGATATGGTGTTAACGCTCACGTTTACAGGTCGCGTCTAGCCGGTGGTGAGGAAGTTGCTTATGGAATAAGCGCAAACGATTCTTATGCGTTCAGCCTTAACGTCACGACTGCCTCAGGGAGCGTGATAACTTTGACTGTGACACCAGGAGAATATTCATCCGGTGTGGTCACGATGCCATCTTCCTCTGAGTTGGATTCTGTCTGGAATGTGCAGCAAGCGGGCTTGAATCTTAGACTCCATAGACATGCTGTGTTAGTCTCAGATCCAAGGGTAACGGTCCAAAACGTTATCAGTGAGACTTTCTCAATCGAAAACCTCGGGCCTGCATTTACCCTGAATTCCTTCTCCGAATATTTGCATATGGACGATCTGGCTGGGGCGCGAGATTATGACCATGATGGACTTAACGAAACACTACTCGCTATCAACAATTATACGACGAGCGGCTACCCAGTCTTTGGTAAGGTGTATTTGCGTCGGCAGAATATCGCTGTCACCATCAGAAGCGGCAACAGCTTCGCAACGGTCACACACTTTCCAGCCGGTCAAACCTTTTTTGATAACGGCCTCAAGCGCGAGATTCTAAGGGCAGCCTATATTTCGAGTACAGCTCGCGTTGCCTCTACTGCCGAACAACAGGTGGCAGCGGACGCCAGGATTCTGCTTGGCAGCATCTTTTATAAGGTCGCAGGCCAAGTGCGCGATTCTACCAACAACCCCCTCCCTGGCGTGTTTATCTCAGCCAGTCCAGGTAGCAGTATTACCACAGGAGCAAGCGGTTACTATACGATTACTAATCTCATCCCTGGCACCTATACCCTCACGCCTACCCTGAGCGGCTACGCCTTTTCGCCCCCCACGCGCACGGTGAGCGTGCCGCCGGATGCGACGGGGCAGGATTTTACTGGTGTTGCTGATTCCATTGTTAACGCTATCAATCAATTCGCGGTGTCCTCCAACGCGCGCTTAAATCAGGTTCTGGCCGAGGCCCAGCACTCTGCTCAGGATGGCGACTACTTCGCAGTACAGCGACAGGAGAAGCAGATCCAGCTTATAGCCGATGCTATGTTGGATACGGCGGGCATTCTCGCTGTACCCTTCAGCAGCATTAATAAAGTCAAAGACCTGACCAAAATGCAAGCGCCAGGGGTGATTGGCTCAGGTTGGGGCCACGTCATTCGCTTACGTGACCAGTACCAACCGGCGCGTGATGCCTTTCGCAGGGCGCTGTTTGTCGCGCCGCTCACTTCGGAGACCGCCTGGCTGGCCTCCCAAGAGTACCTGAAGGGGACATTGATCTACTACGCGGCAGATACACTCGACAGCTTAGCCGAAGAACTGGTGACAGATGCTGCCATCAAATATGGTCTGCAGGTTGGCCTGCAAAGCGATTTGGGTCTCCAGAACAAGAATTATCCGGGCTTGGTAAAACTGAGTCAGATTTTCCAGCAAGACATCACTAATACAGCTGCATCCACTATCACGCGGCTCCCCAGCCTGACTCTCGCGGAACAACAGGCGTATCAAACCGATCTAACCAAGCGCACGCTTGCTAATATTGTGCTAGCATCCACGCTCGAACGACGTGCCTTACCGCTCCATCTGGCGCAGGACACGCGGGAGAGCGAGCCGGGCGGTGTTGTCCGCTGGCTCACGGAATTTCTGGGAAAGAACTTCCTTCGCGGTGCCCTGTACTTATGTTGCGATGGCCCTGGTATGCTGGCTGTAGAAGGAGGGATAGCTTTCTATGACCTATACAAAAATGCCCAGCGCCTGAACGAGGACTACAAGATGATGCTCCTCGGTGCGGAAACGATGGGTGGGGCGCTGAGTACGCAGAAACGCATTTATCTCAACACCATCACTGGTCTGGATAACATTGTTAGCCGCACCCCGCCCCAGATCGCTAGTGCCAACGTAACCTCCATCACCAATAAGAGCATCGGCGAATACAAAATCTTTGGCCGCCTGTGGTGGTGGGAGCGCAGTTCATTTTCTGAAGTCAACCTGACCAATGCGATGGCGTTCGACACTGTCTTCCAAGTTATAGCAGATTACGGCAACACTGGATTACTTGGCACCAGTTACCAACCGTTGGTCGCTGAAGGCGCAATGCCCATTAACGGGAATCAGAGCGGCGTTGTTTATGTGCGCTACAAACGCGATGGTCAAGGGGCTTCGCCGGATGAAAATAGCCCCATTCAACTGTACGTGTTGGGCAACACAGACACTGGCTTGTATCGAGTGCTTGTCACAGGCACCACATGGCAACCGACACGTGTGACTGCGAGTGGTCAACTAGCCCAACTTCCTTTGTCCTTAATCGGCACACAGGCTGAAGAGGTTCCGACGCTGCCCTATCCCATTCGCTCCGCCGTCGAAGTCCGCGGCGACTCGCTCACTTATGTACCGCATCTGTGGGTGGATAATCCCTTCACCACGACGGTGACCATTACCTTGACTCAGCCACTGACGGATGGCATTCAGGTAATCAATGCTAATAGCGGCATGCTCGTGGGTCAGAATCTGGTCTGGTCGCGCACTATCTCGCCGGAGGCCACAATTGAGATTACTCACGTAGTGGTCTACACTGGCTCCGCTGGCATTGGCGTCAACTACCCAACGGCTCTGTTGCAGATGTCAGACTCAGTGAACTCTGCGACGTTTACCGGGGGCCCGCTTTCGTTCCAGACACAGACGCCTTTGGCGGGTGAGGGACAGCCATCGTATCAAATGCTTATCAATCAAAGCACTACCGTGCCTATAACCATCACCAACCGTTCTTCGCTGGCGACCACTGGCACACTGAGCCTAACGCTCGTTAGTCTGGATGGCACGATGGTCTATGAAGCATCCCAAAACGTCAATGTAGCTGCGCTTGGTAGCATTTCCAGCGCTTTGCCGTTGAGCGCGCCAGCACAAGAGGGTGTGTATATATTGCGTGCGTTCGTTGACTCAAACGGCGGTACATACGAGATATTCGCCAACTACTTGTTCGTCATCCAACCTCAGTTATACCTGCCACTGGTTCGCAAATAATGTGTTTGCTTGTGAGTAGCGCGCTATTATTCGGTCGTACAGGCGTCCGCATCTCGGCCCTGCGCCTCAGCGCGAGAGGGGCGTCAATGGATACACAGCCGCTTCGCGTAAACGGATAGCCCACGACCAGAACGGCCCATCCGCTAATCCACTACGTGTCCGCTGAGTAGAGGAGATGGCGCTCGTCGGCCGCGGCCGGTCAGCGGATGGCTGCGCCTAGCGGATTAGCGGATAGTAATCGGTAACTGCACTTGTAATCCAGAGAAGCGACAGCAGTTTGGTCTGCAGCACTGGCAACTACTATCGGGTGCGCGCCCATCGGCACAACGACACTGGCCTGAGTTGTGGCGCAGCCTATTACTATCGTGTGCGCGCCTATCGCCAAAGCGGCGGGTTGTACTCCAACTACACCAGCGTGGTCAACGTGGCAACCTTGCCCTGCGCCAAGTTGTATGTGCCGCTGCTGATGAACAACTATCCGTGACGGCCATCGCAGGGGGAGCACTGTGATTCACAAGTAGTTTGACCCCCATCCCCGGCCCTTCCCCCGTCGGGAAAAGCAACCGACAGGGGAAGGGAGTCTCCCGCGTCGTCCTCGCTCACCTCACCTCGGCTTCGGCCACGGCCTCGACCTCGACCTCCGGCGCGCCGTCCCCTAAAGGGGATCTGCGACGCTCGGCCAGGTAGACGCCGGCGATGATCGCCGCGCCGCCGAGCAGCATCGCGCCCGTCACCCGCTCGTGGAGCAG
>DAOTXG010000325.1:0-3495 GCA_034435515.1 Anaerolineales bacterium | reverse complement strand
GTCGTACATGGCGTAGAGGATGCGGCGCTGCACCGGCTTGAGGCCGTCCCGCGCGCTGCCGGATGCGCGGGACGGCCTCAAGCCGGTGCAGCGCCGCATCCTCTACGCCATGTACGACATGGGCCTGCGCCCGGACGGGCCCCACAAGAAATCGGCCCGCATCGTCGGCGAGGTGCTGGGCAAATATCACCCGCACGGCGACGCCTCCGTCTACGAGGCGATGGCGCGCCTGGCGCAGGACTTCTCGATGCGCTACCTGTTGGTGGACGGGCAGGGCAACTTCGGCTCGGTGGACGGCGACGCGCCGGCGGCGATGCGCTACACCGAAGCCCGCCCGGCCCGCATGGCGATGGACGTCCTGGCCGACATTGAGAAAAACACGGTTGACTTCGGCGCCAATTTTGACGACACCCTGACCGAGCCGCACATTCTCCCCTCGGCCATCCCCAACCTGCTCGTCAACGGCGCCAGCGGCATCGCCGTCGGCATGGCGACCTCGATCCCGCCGCACAACCTGGGCGAGATTTGCGACGCGCTCGTCTTCATGCTCGAACGCTGGTCGAAACTGGACGACGTGACGGTGGACGACCTGATGAAATACGTCAAAGGCCCGGACTTCCCGACCGGCGGCGTGATCATCAAGGCGAAGGACGACACCGAGGGGCTGGCGGCGGCCTACGGTTCCGGGCGCGGGCGGATCCTGGTGCAGGCCAAGGTCCACGTCGAAGACATGGGGCGGGGCAAGAGCCGCATCATCGTCACCGAGCTGCCCTACCAGACGAACAAGTCTGCGCTGATCGAGCGCATCGCCGACCTGGCGCGCTCAGGCGCCCTCGACGGCCTGGCCGACCTGCGCGACGAATCCGACCGGCAGGGGATGCGCGTCGTCGTCGAGCTGCAAAAGACCGCCGACGCCGATAAAGTCATCCGCGACCTGTTCAAGCGCACGCCGCTGCAGGGGACGTTCAGCATCATCAACCTGGCGTTGGTCAACGGCGAGCCGCGCCTGCTCACGCTCAAGCAGTCCCTGCGCGTGTTCCTCGACCACCGGTTGGAGGTCGTGCGCCGCCGGAGCGAATTCGACCTCGCCCGCGCGAAGGAACGCGCGCACATCCTCGAGGGCCTGCTCACCGCGCTCAAATTTCTGGACGAAGTCATCCGCCTCATTCGCGGCGCGAGGGACACAGACGAGGCCCGCGCCAAGCTCGTCAAGCGCTTCAAGTTGAGCGACGCCCAGACGACGGCCATCCTGGATATGCCGCTTAAGCGGCTGGCGGCGCTGGAGCGGAAGAAGATCGAGGACGAGCATAAGGAAAAACTGGCGCTCGTCAAGCATCTGGAAGGCCTGCTCGGCTCGCCGAAGAAGATGCGCGAGGTCATCCAGGACGAGCTGCGGCAGGTCAAGCAGAAATACGCCGACAAGCGCCGGACGCAGATCGTGGAGGCGGGCGAAACCCCGCGCCAGGCGTTGACCACCGCCGACCTCGTCCCGCAGGCCGACGTCTGGGTGTCGGTGCTGGAGAACGGCCTGATTTCGCACACGCCGCCGAACAAAGCGCCCAAAGGCTCTGGCGAGGCGCCGCTGGCGCTCCTCGCCGCGAACACGCGCGACATGCTTTACCTCATCACGCTGAAGGGCCGCGCGGTTTCCCTCCCGGTTTTCTCGCTGCCGGAGAAGGAAGACGCCTCGGAAGGTTCGCCGTGGTCGTCGCTTTCGGCGCTGGACGCGAACGCCCGCGTGGTCGCGGCGGTGGCCGTCAGCACCGATATGGTCAGGATAGCGGAGAAAGAGAAAGAAAAAGAAGGAGAAAAAGAAAGAGACGAGGGCGTGTATTTGTTGCTGGGCACGGCGGGCGGGGTAATCAAGAAGGTCTCGGTCGCCGATTTGCCGGGGGCGTCGTCGCAAGTCTATAACGTGATGAACGTGGGAGAGGAGGATGGACTCATCGGCGCGCGATTGACGACGGGCCGCGACGAGGTGCTGCTGCTGACGTCGGGCGGGCGCTCGATCCGCTTCAAAGAAGAGGAAGTGCGCGCGATGGGGTTGAACGCCGCCGGGGTGATGGGTATCAAGCCCGGCGCGCGCGACGACCGCGTCGTCGCGCTGGACGTGGTCAAAGACCGTGCGGAGGTGCTCATACTCACAGACGCAGGCATGGGCAAGCGCACGCCGGTCAAGGAATTTCCCACGCAGGGGCGCTACGGCGTGGGCGTGACGGGCGCCTCGCTCGCGGGCAAGCAAAAACTCGTGGGCATGAGCATCGGCTTTGCGGAGGACAAGGTGATTGCGGTGACGAGCAAGGGGAACGTGAAAGTGCTCAAGTGGGACGAAGTGGGCCGGCGCGGGCGCGCCGCGCGCGGCTCAAGCGTGGTGAGGCTCAAGGACAACGAAACGGTCGTGCGCCTGGCGCCGATGGTGAAGCAGATTGAGCTGCCGGAGGCCGCGCTCGAGACAAGGTCGAATGCGAAAAAGAATGGCAAAGTTCGGGTGAAAGCGCGGGCGGAGAAGCCCGCGCCGAAGCCAAAGGCTAAACCGGCCGCAAAGAAACCTGTCCGAAAGAAATAACCGAAGTGATGAAGCGTTGGATCGGCGTGATTGCCGGGGCAGTGGCCGGCGCGCTCGTGACCGGCCTATGCCTGTATGCAATAGCGCAGTTCTGGCCTGCGCTGGCCGAGCTTTGGGCAGCGCCGCCCGCCACTCTCGTGGCCACAACGACTCACGCGGCCCGGCCATCGAACACGCCCGCCCCGGCGGAAACGGCTGCCCCGAACAGCCTGCCGGCGACGCCCGAGGCCTCGCCCTTTCTCAAAAAGCTCGTCCGCGCCACTCCCACGCCGGCCGCGTCCGCTGTTCCAGGCGCGAGCAGGGCCTCTGACCTGCCCCTCACGCGCCTATCCCTGCAGAGTCCCTACGAAGCGCAGGGTTTCGACTTCCAGCTTACCCAACTCGGCGACAACCGCGACCACTGGGTGGCCGCTTCGCCGGACGGCCTGGCGCTGGTGGATATCGTCGGGGCAGAGATGGTCGAGCAGGCGTCCGTCAGCGTCTTCGGCCCCATCCGCGCGAATGAACCCGACGCCGGGAAAAGGGCCATCTACATGCTGACCATGATGAATGCCATCCTCCCAGGTTGGCCGGAAGGCGCGGAATGGTTTAGCGGAGAGTTAGTCCAGGCCTCGCGCCAGGGGGGTGATTACGAGTCCGAGATCATCCACAAGGGGGTGCGTGTTGTATTCTCAGTTGATGTGACGTTGGGTGCCATCACCTTGAGTTTCGAGCCGGAATGAAAGGAGACACATGATGAATAAGACATGGTGGAAAGAAACCGTCGTCTATCAAATCTACCCGCGCAGCTTTTGCGACAGCAATGGCGACGGCATCGGCGACCTGCGCGGCATCATCCAGAAACTCGATTACCTCCAGGAACTTGGCGTGAACGTCGTCTGGCTGTCTCCCGTCTACAAGTCGCCCAACGACGACAACGGCTACGACAT
>DAOTXG010000324.1:0-9925 GCA_034435515.1 Anaerolineales bacterium | reverse complement strand
GTCGAAATCCGCGAGAAGATACAGTGGTTTCTCAAATTCGCCGACATTTCGACGAAGGCCGACCAGTTCGTCGAGTCGGCGACGATGAACCCGGCCTTCGAAGAGTCGGCCATGTTCGAGAATATGATTGATCTGATGTTCAAGGCCGAGTACGACGCCTACGTGTTCGACACCGCGCCCACCGCCAACGCGCGCCGCCTGCTGGGGATGTCCAAGGTCTATTCGCTGTGGGTGAACAAGATGCTCAAAAGCCGCCAGGAGGCGCGCACCCTGCGCGAGCTGCTGTCCTTCACCAAGAAGAAGGAAGCCGACCCCTTGCTGGACTATTTGATTTCTTTCCGTGACCGGATGGCCCACGCTCGCGAACTGCTCACTGACCCGGCGCAGACGGCGTTTTTCTTCGTCACCTTGCCGGAGGCCCTGCCCATCGCCGTCATCACCCGTTTCATTGGCTGGTTCCACGAGTTCGGCATCCCGGTCGGCGGCGTGGTCGTCAATATGCTGATTGACCGGGCGCAGGTGAAGCCGGACTCGCCCGAGTTCGTCCGCAACCGCGTGGCGATGCAGGACCGTTACATGGACGACATCTGGCAGAAGTTCGACGGGATGGTGCGCGCGACGGTGCCGCTCTACGAGACCGAAGTGCGCGGCGTGGATTCGATGGCCCGCATGGGAGAGGCGCTGTTCACGTAGTGCGTAGTGCGTATTGCGTATTCCGTGATTGGGGATAATACGCAACACGCAATACGCAATACGAATCGTATGCCCAACCTCTCTAAAACTATCACGCATACCCTCGCCGAAGTGCTCTACGGGCTGGCGATCCACGATCAGGTGCGCGCGCTGGCGCGCCAGCGGGGCAGCCTGGAGCATCTTTTTGTCCTGATCAGTTTTGGCGACCTGCTCGGCGTGCCGGTGCTGCCCCCGTATTACGGCCTGCGCCTCCTGCCCTTCGTCGTCCCGCTGATCAACAACTGGCGGCGGCGGATGCTGCGCGAGCGCGATCTGCTGGACACTATGTTTTGAGCGAAAGAACTCCGTGAGTTCCTTCAGTTCCCTCAGTTCCCAGGGAGATTCAGGAACTCAAGGAACTGAAGGAACTGAAGGAAAGAGAGACCAACCATGAAAGCAGTTCGTGTGCATGAGTTCGGCGGCCCCGAAGTTTTGCGAGTGGACGACGTCCCACTGCCGGAACCCGGCGCGGGCGAGGCGCGGGTGAAGATCGAAGCCGTCGGCGTTAATTTTATTGACACCTATCACCGCACAGGCGCTTATCGCGGCGCGCTGCCGTTGACGCTCGGCCAGGAGGCTGGGGGCGTGGTAGAGGCGGTGGGGCCGGGCGTAACCGAGGTGAAGGTGGGTGACCGGGTCGTGTTCGCCAGCGTGCAGGGGACTTACGCCGAATATGCGGCGGCGCCGGCCTGGCGGCTCGTCCCGATCCCGGCGAACGTAGATACCCAGCACGCGACGGCGGTCTATTTGCAGGGGCTGACCGCACACTACCTGACCTTCAGCACCTATCCGCTCCGGCCTGGCGATACCGCGCTCGTCCACGCGGCGGCTGGAGGCCTCGGCCTGTTGATGGTGCAGGTCGCCCGGCGGCGTGGAGCGCGCGTCATCGGCACGGTTTCGACCGAGGCGAAGGCGCAGCTGGCGCGCGAGGCCGGGGCAGACGAGGTGATCCTTTACACGCAGACGGATTTCGAAGCCGAAGTCAAGCGATTGACCGGCGGTCGAGGCGTGGACGTCGTGTACGACTCGGTCGGCAAGACGACCTTCGACCAAAGTCTGAACTGCCTGCGGCCGCGCGGTTACCTGGTGCTCTGCGGGCAGGCGAGCGGCGCGGTGCCGCCGATGGACCCGCAAACGCTGAACGCGAAAGGCTCGCTCTACCTGACCCGTCCCACGCTGGCGCACTACACCGCCGACCGCGCGGAGTTGCTCCAGCGCGCGACCGACTTGTTCGACTGGCTTGGCTCAGGCGAACTCAAGGTGCGGATTGACAAGACTTTCCCGCTGGCCGAGGCCGCCGAGGCGCACCGCTATCTCGAAAGCCGCCGGGCCATGGGGAAAATACTGTTACGGCCGTAGTCACGCAAAATCCTGCTTCCACACCCTCAACCCGTCCCGGTTCAGGTGGATGGGGATGTTTTTGAACAGCAGGTTATCCTGCTCAATCTCGCGCAGCAGGGTGCGTTTGGCTGGAGCGTTCGGGCCGCAGAGCAGCGTCAGCGACCCGCCGGCGCCGCCGGCGCCGTTCACCTTCCAGCCCAGTGCGCCATGCGCTTTGGCAATCTCGATCACCCGCGTCGCCTCTGGGCCGATGAGCGCCGGGTGCAGGCGACCCTGCGCTTCGGTATTTGCGATCATCGCCGCGCCCAACGCCGCAAAGTCTCCTGCGTATAGGGCATCGCGCGAACGTTCGGCGGTCTGGCGCAGGTCGTTCAATGGCGGGCAGTCCGGCCCGGCCTCCTCCAGCGAGTGGATGACCATCTCGTGTATCTGCGACGAGTGATGCGATTGGCCGAGATAAACCAGCGCCAACCGCCGTTCCAGCTCCCACCCCGTCGCCTCAGGCAGGTGAATGGGCGAGACGGAGGCGTGGGGATAGTCGAACATTTCGATGAAATTGACGCCGCCGTAGGCCGAGCACAGTTGATCCTGGATGCCGCACTGCTGGCCGAGTAATTCGGTCTCGACCTTCTGGGCGGCGTAGGCGACCTCGTGCGGCGTCATGCGCCCCGGCGTCAGGCCGTCGAGCGCGCCGACGAGCGCGACGGCGACGGCAGCGGACGTGCCCGTGGAGGCGCCCGCCGGGGCCTCGGAGTAAATCGTCACTTCAAGTGTCAAGTCTTGAGGGACTTGCATGTGCTCGATGGCCGCCTCCAGCAGTGGATGTCTAGCCCAACGCTTTTCGGGGTCAAGCACGTATCTTTCGCCGTAGTTCTCGGCGTTGATCGTAATGCGCGGGCCATGCTCATCCGGGGGATACACCGCCGCCTGCACCTCAGCCGAGGGGGACACGCCGATGTTGAAAATCTTGCCATAGCCGGCGAACCAGGTATCCGTCCAGCCGCCGTTGTCGCAAATCCGGATTGGCGCGGCGCTGTTGATGAGGAAGATCGGTTTCCGTTGATCAGTCATTGGGCAACGTCTCCCGCAAAAAAGCAGGTCACGCCTCAGGCGTGACCTGCTCTACTTATACACTTACTCCCTCCCTCCCTTAGACGACGATATTCACCAGCCGCCCCGGCACGTACACCACCGCCTTCGGCGCCTTGCCGTCCGTGTGGCGCTTCGCGCCATCGGTCGCCAGCGCCTTCTGTTTGGCTTCGGCCTCGGTGATCGTCGCGGGGGCCTCAAAGCGGTCGCGGACTTTGCCGTTCACCTGCACGACGATGGTGACCATGTCCTCGGCGGCGATGGCCGGGTCCCACTGCGGCCACGCCTGCTGATGGATGGAGTACGGCTGGCCGCGCCGGGCCCACAACTCCTCGGCGATGTGCGGCGTGACCGGCGCCATCAACAGCAGCAGCGTCTTGATCGCCTCGTCCCAGGCCGGCGTCCCCCTCTGCGTCTCACGATATTTGTACAGCGCGTTGGTGAACTCCATCAGCGCGGAGACGATGGTGTTGAACTCGAACTTCTCGAAATCGTCGCTCACCCGCTTGATTGTCTGATGGGTGATGCGCCGCAGGCCTTGCTCGGCCGCAGGGTTGCGCTCCTCCGCCTCTTTGAGAGTTGGCTTTTGCCCCCTGCGTTCCACTGCGGGGGTCTTTGAGGATTTGGGATTTTGGGAAATCGCCCATACCCTATTCAACCACCTCACGACTCCCTGGATGTTCTTCATGCTCCACGGCCCCCCCTCCGACCACTGGTAGGCAAACATCAGGTACGCGCGCACCGTATCCGCGCCGTAGGTCTTTACCTGGGCGTCCGGGTCAATCACGTTCCCCCGGCTCTTGCTCATGCGTTGGCTGTCTGGCCCCAGGATTTGCCCCTGGTTGCGCAGCTGCAGCATTGGCTCGTGCCCTTCGGCGATGCCCATATCGCGCAGCGCCTTGTGGAAGAAGCGGGTGTAGATCAGGTGCATCGTGGCGTGTTCCGCGCCGCCCGTGTAAGTGTCCACTGGCATCCAGTAATCGTACTCCGCCGGGTCAAATGGCCCTTCGGCGTAATGCGGGCTTAGATAACGCAGGTGGTACCACGACGAGCACATGAACGTGTCCATCGTGTCGGTGTCGCGCAGCGCGGGCTTGCCGCAGGTGGGGCAGGTCGTGTGCGCCCACGTCGGATGCAGTTTCAGCGGGCTTTGGCCGGTCGGCAGCCATTCCACGTCGTCGGGCAGCATCACCGGCAGCTGCGCGTCCGGCACCGGCACCATGCCGTGCTCGGGGCAATAGACGATGGGGATGGGCGCGCCCCAATAGCGCTGGCGCGAGATCAGCCAGTCGCGCAGGCGGTAAGTCACCGCGCCCTGGCCGACGCCCTTCTCCTCTAGCCACTCCGTCACCTTTTTCTTCGCCACGTCGCCGGGCATGCCAGTGAATTCGCCGGAATTAATCATCTTGCCGTACTGGTCGTGGTAGAGCGCGTCGCGGTAGAACTCCACTGCCCACAGCATCTCCATTACCGTGTGCTTATCGCGCACGTTCGGCTCCAGTTCGTGGCAGCGGGCTAGAATCTGCTGGTCAGTTTCTGGCGTCCATTCCAAGGACTCGACGCCATCTTCTTTCCCAAAGACGAACAACCAGTACCTGCCGACGATTTCGTTCCACTTGCCCGGTCGGACATATCGCTGGGCGATGTGTAGATAATCGTTGATGTCACGCTCGGCTGGGAGGGTGATGTACAGCGAACCTTGCCTTGCCTCAAACGGGATATTCGCTGCCCGTAGGGCATCGGCAAAACCATCTTTCATCGTGCCGCCCAACGCAAACGATTTGGTCAACCCATCGGGCTGCTCGATCACGGGCCAGATCGGCAGGCCATACTTCAGCGCGAACTGGAAGTCGCGCTCGTCGTGCCCAGGCACGCCCATGATCGCGCCCGTCCCGTACGTCATCAACACGTAGTCCGCAATCCAGATGGGGATGGGCGCGTTGTTCACTGGATTGATCGCATATGCGCCGATGAAGACGCCCGTCTTCTCCTTCTCGGCGGACTCGCGATCCACGTCCGTCTGGCGTGTGGCCTCGAAGACGTATTCGTCCACCTCGGCCTGGCGGTCGGGCGTGGTCAGTTTTTCGACCAGCGGGTGCTCGGGGGCCAACACCATAAACGTCGCGCCCCACAGCGTGTCGGGGCGGGTCGTGAACACTTCGACCACGTCGCCCGGCCCGGTAGTGAACTTCACCTGCGCGCCTTCGCTGCGGCCAACCCAGTTAGTCTGCATCTCGCGCACTTTGGCGGGCCAGTCAATCCCCTCGAAGCGCAGCAGCTCTTCGGCGTACTTCGTCGTGCGGAAGTACCACTGCTCCAGGTTCTTCTTGATGACGGGCGTCTTGCAGCGCTCACAGTGGCGGTCTTCGCCCCACACCTGCTCGCGCGCCAGCGTGGTCTGGCAGTTCGGGCACCAGTCCACTGGCGACATCTTCTTGTAAGCCAGCCCGTGCTTGAACAGCTGCTTGAAGAACCACTGCGTCCATTTGTAGTACTCGGGATCGGCCGACACCGCCTCGCGCTCCCAGTCCCACATGGCGCCCATCGTGCGCAGCTGCCGGCGCATATTGGCGATGTTCTTGTAGGTCCACTTCTTCGGGTGGATGCGGCGCTGGATGGCCGCATTCTCGGCGGGCAGGCCGAAAGCGTCGAACCCGATGGGGAACATGACGTTATAGCCGCGCATCTTCAGCCAGCGCGCGCGCGCGTCGGAAGGCGTCATCGCGTACCAGTGGCCGATGTGCAGGTCGCCGCTGGGGTAGGGCAGCATCGTCAGCGCATAATACTTCTGCTTGTTCGGGTCAATCACCGCGCGATACAACTGGTCGGCTTCCCAGCGCTTCTGCCACTTCGGCTCGACGACCTGGGGGTTGTATTGATCGGCGCGCTGGCGCACTGTGATGCGGGCCAGTTTCCCGCTTTTCGCCGTCGTCTTCTCCCGCGCCCCGGTTGCTCCCTGCGCCCGTTTGCTCCGGACGACGTGCGCCTTGGCATTTCTCTTGGTTCTGGGAGTGACGACTTTAGTCGTCTTCTTGCTTTTCTTCTTCGGCGCACTCCGCGAAGCCGCGCCGCTTTTCTTGGTAGCCATTCCCTATCTCCTTACGCTTTACGTTTTACTCTCGTCCAAACCGGGACAGGCTGAAGCCGGCCGGGCTTAAGCAACGGCCCCCACCTCCCGAGCCGCTCAAGCAATTTCCGCACACGAGTTGCCAACGTATCCATACCGGACTTGCGCCTGTCGTTTGGCATTTCAACCTCTTGACCTCACCCCCTACCCCTGCCCCTCCCCCCTCTCCATTTCCACAGGAAATGGAGAGGGGGGAGGGGTGGCCGCAAGGCCGGGGAGGGAGGTGAGGTAAACAAAAACCCCTCCATCCATCAGGGACGAAGGGGCGCTCCGTGGTACCACCCTGGTTTGTCAGCGGATGTCATCCGCTGACACACTCAGTTGCGCGCTATCGGGCGCACCCGGCATCGGCTACTGTCATTTCACCCATGCGGCGTGGTCTGCTTCAGACCCACCGGCGAGTTCGGTCTTGGTGGCGTTCCGTAGACGCCTTGCAGGGCTTGCACCTGGGCTTGCGCCCATTTCCCTGCTCGCTGACGGATGACCTACTACTCCGGCTTGACGCCTGATCTATGAATTATAGGGCAAGTTTCAAACTTGCCCCACGAGTGGACCCGGAGGGATTTGAACCCTCGACCTATTGCATGCCATGCAATCGCTACTCCCAGCTGAGCTACGGGCCCAGGTTGTGAATTATTCTATCCCCTGGAGAGCAACTCGTCAATCACGCCTTGGCCGAGTGTATGCAGAAAACGCTTGATGTCCAGCGAGTAGTAATATACCATGCATACACCCATATAGCCAGGCTTTTGCTGACCAGAGGCTTTCTTGATGCCCGGCTTTTGAAATTGAGAGCGCGGGACGCCAGTGACCCCTGACCAGAACTGGTGTAACTGTTCCGCATCTTGATCGTCGCTCATGAGTATGCGACAGCGGAACTTTGACTCGTCAATTTCAAAGTTCTTTCGTAAAAGCGCCATCCATGCGCCAACAATCTCTGGGTCACTGTTGGCAAATCCGAATTGATCTTCGCCCTTTGCCCCTTCCCCCATATACAGCGCCGAGGCCATCAACATCAACGCTTCTTTATTCTCAGCCAGCCGCTTGGCTATGGGCGCGGCCTTTTCGGCGATCTCTTGCAAGCGGCGGCGCTTCATCTCTTTGTTGAAGCCGGCGGCGCCGCCCCAAACGCCGCCCACTCTTCCGCGGGCCGCGGCCTCCCGGTCTTTCTCGACAATCCGCGCCTGCTGTTCCGGCGCGAGCAGAATGTCGCTGACCCAGTGGTTAAGCGTGCTCTTGGGAATGTCCACCCCCAGCGCCTCGCAGATTTCTGTGTAGGTTAATCCCGCCCGACGAAGCTCCCGCGCCCGTTCGCGCAAGTCTGCCTCGTATCTGCGGTAGTATCGGCTGGTCATACGACCCCTGCCAGTGGACCTGGAGGAACTCGAATCCTCGACCTTTCGGATGCGAACCGAACGCTCTCCCAACTGAGCTACAGGCCCGCGAGTAAGCGGCATTGTACCTGACGGACGGGAAGCCTGTCAAGAATCGCTCGAAAAGGACGCCAGAGATCGACGCGGTTTCAAAAACCGCGTCGGTTTGCCTACCCGAAGGCGCGCCGATTGACTAGACAGAACATAAGTTCTATAATGAGGATATGGACGCTGTCCAGAAACTGCAATTGCTGGGCGACCAGATGGGCCTCGAACCTGCCGAGGAAGTCGATCTTGCCCCTTCGACTTCGCTCACGCTCCGCGCGCAGTTCAAGGCAAGCCCGCACCTACAGGGTTTCGTGAATCCAAATCTGGTTGCCCCCTGCGGCCATTCTCCTGATGAACTGCGCCGCGCTTTTGGCAACCTGCCCTCTCCTGGTGGGAGCGCAGGAGAGTTTTTGGCGATTACCAAAGACGGTGGCGACCCCGCCCCGTCCCTCGAACGCAAGAAACACTCCCTCGGCGTCCATCACGCCGCGCTGCCCGGCGGCAAGCGCATCGCGCTGCTCAAAACGCTGCTGACCTCCGCCTGCGAGCGCGACTGCTATTACTGCCCGTTCCGCGCGGGGCGCAATTACCGCCGCGCTACCTTCAAGCCGGCCGAAATGGCGCAGGTGTTTTCACAGATGAACCAGGCTGGCCTCGCCGAGGGGCTGTTCCTCAGCTCGGGCATTGCGGGCGGCGGCGTGCGGACGCAGGACAAACTCCTCGACACGATTGACATCCTGCGCCGCAAGCACGAGTTTCACGGTTACGTCCACCTCAAGATCATGCCCGGCTCGGAGCGCGATCAGGTTCTGCGCGCGATGCAGTTAGCCGACCGGGTCTCGATCAACCTGGAAGCGCCCAACACCGAGCGGCTGGCGAAACTCGCCCCGCACAAGGTCTTCCTGGAAGAACTGTTGCAGCCGCTCAAGTGGGCCGACGAAATCCGGCGGACGCTTCCGCCGCGTCAGGCGATCAAGGGCCGCTGGCCTTCGACGGTGACGCAGTTCGTCGTCGGCGGAGTGGGGGAGAGCGATCTCGAAATCCTCACGACCACCCAATACGTCACGCGCCAGCTGCGCCTGCAGCGTGTATACTTCTCGGCCTTCAGCCCGGTGCCTGACACCCCGCTGGAGAACCACAGCCCCGAAAACCCGTGGCGTGAGCACCGGCTGTACCAGGCCTCGTTCCTGTTGCGCGATTACGGCTTCGACCTCGAAGAGATGCCTTTCACTGCGGAGGGCCGCCTGCCTTTAGAGGTGGACCCCAAGCTCGGCTGGGCGCAGTTGAATTTGCGCGAGCGCCCGGTCGAGGTGAACCGCGCCGACCGCCGCGCGCTCCTGCGCGTGCCGGGCATCGGCCCCAAAGGCGCGGAGGCAATTCTGCTGGCCCGCCGCCAAGGGAAACTCCGCGAATTGCGCGACTTGCAAAAACTCGGTATCATCGCCTCGCGCGCCGCGCCGTTTGTCCTGCTGGATGGAAAGAGGCCGGAGCGGCAACTCCGGTTGTTGTAGGTCAACGGATTGAACCGCTTCGCGTGAAACGGATGACGCAGGGGGTAGGATGATCTTTCACAAAAAGCCCTATCAGGATATGGAAATGTCCGACAAATCCCTCTCTGAACGCCTCCAAATCAAGCCGGGCCGCAAGGTGCTGCTCGTCAACGCGCCCAAAGGCTACCCGGCCCGCCTCGGCGCTTTGCCGGAGGGGGCGGCCCTGCTGAAGACTGCCCGCCAGCCTGCGGATGTGATCCAGGTCTTCGTCGCCAACCGCAAGGAACTGGAGGCCCGGTTGGCCCAATTGAAGAAGGCCCTCGCCCCCGGCGGGATGCTGTGGGTCATGTACTACAAAGGCACGTCGGCGCACAAGACCGACATCAACCGCGATAGCATTTACGCCTATGCTAAAACCCTTGGCCTGGAGGGAGTCGCCATGATCTCGGTGGACGACGACTGGTCGGCGTTGAGGCTGAAGGTCGTGAAGTAGCCCTCGGGTACAGACCCTAAGGGTCTCCGAGACCCTTAGGAGTCTCGTCAAAATAACATGACTAATTTTTCCTGCCCGCGGGCAGGAGACGGTAATTCCACTCGCCATGGAAGTCGGCGCGTTTCAAATTGACGGCGGCCAGTTCGGCATCGGTGACTTTGATGCCGGTCGGAGAGCGGCCGGAGTCGAGTTCGGCTTTTATCCGGAGGCCGTGTTGGGTAGAGGTAGCCGC
>DAOTXG010000323.1:0-7688 GCA_034435515.1 Anaerolineales bacterium | reverse complement strand
CTGAGATAAAACAAATTGGTGGTCGCGTCGCGCCACTCGCCCGCGAAGTTGTAGTTCGTCGTTCCCGTCCCCGCACTGCTCATCACATTGCCATACGGCTCATAACTCCGCGCCAGCGTCACACTTGCGCTGGCATTAGCGAGTTGGCGCACCGAGCCAAGCGCATCCGGCAAATGATACACGATTCCGCCCGGCTGTTGCTCGCCAATGCGGCTCAAGCCATACAGGTAAGTGTTGGTTCCGTCCGCGAGAACTTGGGTCAGGCCAGCATTGAGATCGAGCGTGTAGGTCGTGACGACACCATTAGCCGTCTGCTTCACGCGGTCGCCCAGGCCGTTGTACTTGAACGTGTATGTGTTCGCGCCTTGCGTGGTTGTGATCAACCGGTCGGCGGCATCGTACGCGTAGGTGTACACGCCATCGCTCAGCAAGTTGCCGTTGGCGTCCCACGTGTAGGTTACAGCGCCGACGTTGGTGAGCCGGTTCGCAATGTCGTAAGTGTAAACGGTCGTCTGCGTCAGCGTCTGCTGCGTCAGCCGGTTGCCGACGGCATCGTACGTGTACGTGAACACCGTGCCAGCCGGCCCTGCGACCGCAGGGAGTGCCGAAGGGCTGTAGGTGGCATTCGTCGAGCGATATAAGTTGTCGTAGTTGGTCGAGAAGGTAAAGCCGGCGCTATAACCGGATCTTCGACCCGCAGAACTCACAAGTGATCTCGGTTTGCCCGCGCAGGACGGTTTGCGTGATCGTCGCGCCGCAGGTCGGGCATTTGGTGGGGGCGTTCGCCACGGCCTCGACGGCCGCCTGGTCCACCGGGACGGTGCGCTCTTTGGCGATCTCGCCGCTCTTCACCCGCCCGATGTGCCCCTGCCACGCCTCGCCTGTCTCGCCTTTCAAATGCAGTTCCAGGGTCGCCATCTTGCCGCCCACGCCGGGGACGTACAGCGTCGCGCCGTCGGCGTTGAGGAACGCGGCGTCGGCGGCGCACGTCACGGTCAGAAAGTCGTCCTTCCCCATGAAGCCGCGCTTGCTCCCCACGGCTTTGTCAATCTGCGCCGCCGGGATGTGCCACTGCAGGGCCTGCACCTTTTGCTTTTCGGTGGCGATGAACAAGACCTTCTTGGTCGCCACCTCTTCTTTCTGCTCAAAGATGAGCCGCTGGTCGGTCAGGAACAGCACGCCGTCCACGCCGTCCTTATCGTCGGGCTTCTTCCAGTTGGCTGGGACGGCCTCCACGGGCGCCTCGGTGGCGACGAAACCGAAGGACGCCTGCTCGGCCTGCTGGAGCGTCCACGAAACATCGTCCACCTGCTGCTGGGTCTGATTAACGTTGTCGTCCAGCGTATCGTACATCCCGCGCAGGTTGCTGGCCGCCGCGTTGACCTTGCTTTCGAGCGAGTTCAGCGCCGCGCCCGCCAGCGCGCCGCGATTGAGGGTGTTCTGGACGCTAGACGCGTCCGCCTGGAGGGCGCGGGCCTGCGTCTGGACGGCGGCCTGGACGCGCGGGCGCAGCTCGCGCCACTGTTTGGCCAGCATCTCGACCTTCTTCTCCAGATAACTCTTGAAGACGTAGCCGCGTGCGCGGATGTTCTCCACGTTTGTGGGCAGGGTGTTGATCGCGCTCTCGATATCCTCGAGGTCGTCGTTGATCGAGGCGAGCATGATCTCGTCCTGCAAGTTGTTGAACCGGCTGACCTCGGCCTGCAGGGCCTCGTTGCTGGCCGCCGCCGCTACCGAGAGGGGCGCCGCCGGGGCGCGGGGCGGGACGTTCCGGCGCACGTCCTTAGCCTGCCTCCGCTCCGCCGCCGTCACCATCGGCTTGGGCGGGACCTTCGGCCCCGGTCCGCGTCCTCGTCCTTCGTCTGTTTTAGCCATAGTGTATTGCCTCCTTCCACACGTAACTACTTAGCCCGGCGTTCTTTTGAACGCTGACACCTGCACTTGCGCGCAGGCGCAAGTGTAGCGCTGATCAGGCTGATTGTCGCTGAGGATTCAAAAATAAAATCAGCGCCATCAGCGTTTTTTTCAGCGAAATCAGCGTTCCCCACCGCTTGGCCTGAGCAGTTACACGCCCACCTGTGAGCGCAGGTAGGCCTCGATAAACTCGTCTAGCCGCCCGTTGAGCACGTCGTCCGTCCGGCCGGTCTCGTAGTCGGTGCGGTGGTCTTTGACCATCTGATAGGGATGGAGGACGTACGACCGGATTTGCTGCCCCCACTCGGCCTTGACGCGCTCCCCTTTGAGCGCGGTCACCTCCCGCTCGTGCTCTTCCCGCTTCAGGTCCAGCAGCCTGGCCCGCAGCACCTTCATCGCGTTCTCGCGGTTCTGCGTCAGCGAGCGCTCGTTCTGGCACGTCACGACGATGCCGGTCGGCAGGTGCCGGAGGCGCACCGCCGTCGCGTTCTTCTGGACGTTCTGCCCGCCCGCGCCCGCCGAGCGGTAAGTCTCAATCTCTAGTTCCGCCAGGTTGATCTCGACCTCGCCCACGTCCTCGACCTGCGGATACACCTCCAGCGAGGCGAACGAGGTGTGCCGCCGGTGGGCCGAGTCAAACGGCGACAGGCGCACCAGGCGGTGCGTGCCCTTCTCGGCCTTGAGATACCCGTAGGCGTAGGGGCCGTTCACGGCCATCGTCACCGACTTCAGCCCGGCTTCTTCGCCGTCGCTGGAGTCCAGGATTTCCGTCTTGTAACCGTGCTCCTCGCACCAGCGCAGGTACATGCGGAAGAGCATCGCCACCCAGTCCTGCGCCTCCGTGCCCCCCGCCCCGGAGAAGATCGTCACGATGGCGTCGTCGTGGTCGTAATCGCCCGCGAGCAGGGTCTCAAACTCCAGCTTGTGCGCGTCTTTCTCCAGCCGCTCGACTTCCTGCTCCAGTTCTCCCCGCATCGAGGGGTCGTCCAGCCCGGCCAGTTCGAGCGCGTCGGCGACGTGCTGGGCGGCCTGGCGCCACTCCTCGACTTCTTCCCGCGCCCGCGCCAGGTTGCGCATCGTCTTCTGGGCCTCGGCGGGGTTGTTCCACAGCTTCGGGTCCTGCGATTGAGCCTCCAGTTCGGCTAAGCGCTTCTCCTTGGCCGGCAGGTCAAAGACGCTCCATGAGCGTCTGGATCTTGGCTTCGATTTCTTTCAGACGAGCGATGAGGTCTTCCATTGCTGAGTTGTCTCCATGCAATACGGAATACGGAATACGCAATACGCAAACCGTATTTCGTATTGCGTATCGCGTAAGGTAGTTAGTCAAGCAACCCCTCCACAAACTTCTCCGGGTCAAACGCTTCAAAATCTTCAAACTGCTCCCCCGTGCCCACAAAGCAGATGGGCAGGCCCAGTTCCTGCTGGATGGCAAACGCCATGCCGCCTTTGGCCGAGCCGTCGAGTTTCGCCAGGATCACGCCCGTGACGCCAGCGGCGTCCCGGAACGCTTTGGCCTGCGAGAGCGCGTTCTGCCCGGTCACCGCGTCGAGGACGAGCAGCGTCTCGTGGGGGGCGCCGGGGAGGCCTTTGGCGATGACGTTCCGCACTTTCTTGAGTTCTTCCATCAGGTTATATTTCGTCTGCAAGCGGCCCGCCGTGTCCACGATGAGCACGTCCACGCCGCGCGCTTTCGCGGCGGCAAGCGCGTCGTGCGCCACCGCGCCGGGGTCGGCGTTCGGCTGCCCGGCGACGACCGGGATGTCGAGCCGCTCGCCCCAGACCTGCAGCTGTTCGACGGCAGCGGCGCGGAAGGTGTCGGCGGCGCCCAGCAGGACCGAGCGTTTTTGCCGCTGATAGTGGCGGGCGAGTTTGGCGGCGGTCGTGGTTTTGCCCGAGCCGTTGACCCCGACGAGCATCACCACACTCGGGCGGGCGTCGAGCCTCAGAGCCTTGCCATTCCCCAGGCGGGCGCGGAGTTCGGCGCGCAGCGCGGTCTTCAACTGGTCCATGCGGACGATCCCCTCGGCTTCCGCGCGCCGCTCGAGGCCGGCGACAATTTCGTCGGCCAGCGCCGCGCCCAGGTCGGCCTGGATCAGGTCCGCCTCCAGTTCGTCCCAGGCGGCCTCGGTGATGTCGCCCTGGCCGAGCAGGTTGACGATGCGCCCGAAGACAGCCTGGCGGGTTTTGGCAAGACTATCACGTAAGGATTTAGCGGCGGCAAACATCGCGCGGGATTATAACACTTATCTCAGGGTTGCCAGCGCCGCTTAAGTTATAATCTTTCCCACAACCTTTTCGCCGCCGTCACATGCCCAACCACCGCCCCCGCTACTCCGTCGTCGCGCCCGTCTTCAACGAAGAAGAAACGCTGCCCGAATTTCACCGCCGCCTGAGCGCCGTGCTCGACGGCCTCGACGGCCCCTCGGAAGTGGTCCTGGTGTTCGACGGCAGCCGTGACCGGTCGCCGGAGATCGGCAAAGAACTGCAAGCCAAAGACCCGCGCCTCAAGATCATCCGCTTCTCGCGCAACTTCGGCCACCAGATCGCCATCACCGCCGGGATTGACTACGCCGAGGGCGACGCGGTGGTGATTATCGACTCGGATTTGCAAGACCCGCCGGAGGTCATCCCCGAGCTCATCGCCAAATGGAAAGAAGGCTACGAGGTCGTCTACGCCCAGCGCGCCAAACGCGAGGGTGAGACGTTCTTCAAGCTCGTCACCGCCGCGCTCTTTTACCGGCTGATTGACCGGCTGTCTTCCATTGACATTCCACGCGACACGGGCGACTTCCGGCTGATTGACCGCAAGGTGGCGCTGGCCATGCGCCGTCTCCGCGAGCATCACCGCTTCATGCGCGGGCTGTCGGTGTGGGTCGGCTACCGGCAGACCGGCATCCGGTACGTGCGGCATGAGCGCTATGCGGGCAAGACTCAATACCCGCTCCGCAAAATGATGAAGTTCGCCTCCGACGCCGTCACGGGTTTCTCGTACGTGCCCCTGCAGCTGGCGACGACGGTGGGCTTTATGGTCTCGGGCCTGGCGCTGGTGGCAATCCCGATCGTCGCCGTGCTCCGGCTGATGGGCAGCGACTTTTTCTTCGGCCAGGCGACGACGCTGATCTCGGTCCTGTTCCTCGGCGGGGTGCAGTTGATCTTCCTCGGCATCCTCGGCGAGTACCTGGGGCGCATCTACGACGAAGTGAAGAGCCGCCCGTTGTACATCGTGGCCGAAGCGCCGCCGAAGCCGCCGGCTGTGGAAGATGAAGTCGTTGAACAAGACCATGACCAGGTGACAGGGTGAACGGGTGACAGGGTGAAGAAAGTCGTGTCACCTTGTCACCCCGTCACCTTGTCCGTTGTTCCCATGACTCTCTCACACCTTGATTCCGAAGGCCGCGCCCGCATGGTGGACGTGGGCCACAAGCCGGACACCGACCGCCTGGCCATTGCCGCGGGCGAAGTCCGGATGAAGCCCGAGACGCTCGCCCTCATCCGCGCCGGGAATATGAAGAAGGGCGACGTGCTGGCCGTGGCGCAACTGGCCGGAGTGATGGCCGCCAAGCGCACCGCCGAACTCATCCCGCTCTGCCACCCCCTGCCCCTCACGCACATTGACGTGCGCTGTGTGCTCCAGGACGACCTGCCCGGCGTCGCCATCACCGCCGCGGTGCGCACGACCGGCAAGACCGGCGTGGAGATGGAGGCCCTGACCGCCGTGACCGTCGCCGCGCTGACGGTCTACGACATGGCGAAGGCCGCCGAGAAGACAATGCAGATCACGAACGTGCGCTTGCTGGAGAAGCACGGGGGGATGAGCGGGGATGTGGTGAACGTCTGAGCGTATTGCGTATTACGTATTGCGTATTCCGTAGGAGGATCATGCAACGGCGAATCCGGTATCAAGGCGCTATTGTCCGCGAGGATCACATCCTGCTCATTAAGCACCGTCACCACGACGACGGACGCGATTACTGGCTCATCCCCGGCGGCGGCATCGAAGACGGCGAGACCGAAGAGCAGTGCGTCCAGCGCGAGATGCGCGAGGAGACCAACCTGGAGGTCAGCGTGGAGCGGCTGGTTTTAGAAGAGACCAGTTACGTCGATGACCAGACTTATGCCGCCTACAAAACGTTTCTGTGTCGCCCGACCGGCGGCGAGGCGCGCCCCGGCCACGAGCCGGAGCCTGACGCCGCCAGCGTCTATTCCATTTCAGAGGTCGGCTGGTTCGATCTGCGCGACGCATCAACGTGGGACGACAAAATCAAGCAAGATCAAATCACGTATCCCCTCCTGAAAAAGCTGCAAGCCGCTTTGGGTTATTGATATGAAGATCAACGTCCTTTTCTTCGCCACCCTGAAAGACCGCGCGGGGCGGGACAGACTGCCGCTGGAGCTCGACGACGGCGCGACGGTCTCGGTTCTCAAATCCCGCCTCGCCGCCGATATACCCGCCCTCGCCCCTGCGCTCCCGACCGTGCTTGTCTCGGTGAACCACGAATTTGCCTTCCCCCAAGACAGCCTCAAAGACGGCGACGAGGTCGCCTTATTCCCTCCCGTCTCCGGCGGCGCGGAGACGCTCCACGCTCCATCGCGAAGCATCCCTTCGGGACGCTCCACGCTCCACGATTTGCCCACCCTCCTCCACATCACCAACGACCCGATTGACCTCAACGCCCTCGTCGCCTCCATTACCCTCCCCACCACGGGCGCGGCGTGCGTCTTCACCGGCATGGTGCGCGGGGTGACGCGGCGCGCCAGCGACCCTCTCGGCCCGCACGAGACCATGCGGCTCGAATACGAGGCCTACGTCCCGATGGCCGAGGCCAAGATGAAGCAGGTCGCCGACGAAATCCGGCAGCGGTGGCCGAGCGTCGAGGGCATCGCGCTCGTCCAGCGCATCGGCCCGCTCGACCCCGGCACGCCGACGGTGCTCATCGCCTGCTCGGCGGCGCACCGCGACACAGGCGTGTTCGAGGCCGCGCGCTACGGCATTGACCGGCTCAAGGAGATCGTGCCGGTGTGGAAGAAGGAGATTGGGCCGAATGGCGAGGTGTGGGTGGAGGGGCATTACACGCCGGGCGAAGAGGATAGGGGGAGGTAAAAATCCCAAATCCCAAAGTCCAAATCCCAATTGACAACAATTACCAATTCCCAATTACCACTTAAATGCTCCAGTTGCGGCCAGCCGCAGCCGCTCGACTTTCCCGGCTACAAGTGCCCCACTTGCGGGGGCCTGCTCGACCTCGGCGCGCCTCTCGTTTTCGATCCGCAGCGGATTGGCGCGCGCGAGCGGGGCATCTGGCGTTACCGCCACACTTTTCCCCTTCCCACCCATGCGGAAGCAGTGACCCTCGGCGAGGGTGGAACCCCGCTCGTCTCAGCAAACGTCGGCGACCGGATGGTTCATTTCAAGCTGGAATACCTCAACCCCACCGGCTCGTTCAAGGATCGCGGGATGGCCGTGATGTTCACCGCGCTCAGGGCGGCCGGAGTCCGCGAGGCGGTGGAAGACTCTTCAGGGAACGCAGGCGCGAGTTTTGCCGCTTACGCCGCGCGGGCCGGGATCAAGGGCCGGGTGTTCGTCCCTGCCCAGGCCTCCGGCCCCAAGCGGGCGCAAATCGCCGCTTACGGCGCGGAAATCGTCACGGTCGAGGGGCCGCGCTCCAAGGCCGCCGAGGCCGTTCAAGCCGCCGCCCGAGAGGGGGCGTTCTACGCGAGTCATATTTACAACCCCATCGGGCTGGCGGGCAACGCGACGGCGGCCTACGAAATCT
>DAOTXG010000322.1:0-7489 GCA_034435515.1 Anaerolineales bacterium | reverse complement strand
GGACCTGTGCCGCGTTGAACCGTGCACGGGCTACTTCCGCCAGATAGGTTGAAGCCTCTTGCTCTACCCTCTATCTAGCGCGATCTTCTGTTGGGGGTTACAACTTTATGTGGGTGATTGGCGAGGAGGCGGCAGCCTGGGGGCAACTTTCGGAGCGCGCGGCGCCGCCGATGGGGCGCGTGGGCTTGGGCTTTCCTCGCTTCAGCCCGCAGAGCCGGCGTCACGCCGCGAGAAGACGAATTGCGGGCCAGAATCCAAAGCCCGTCTCCGCGCGGGGCGGAAACGGGCTTCGCGGCATTGGCGCTACTGGCTAATCCGCTAATCCGTTACCCCATCCGCTGACAGGGAATCTCTGCCGACAGGGCGGTAACGACTAAAGTCGTTACTACGGTTGATTCGCTAATCCACTACCCCATCCGCTGACCGGCCCATCTGCTGACAGGCGCTCATTTGTCCATCTTCTTGAGCGCCGTATACGCCGGCAGCAAATCCGCTGGCGCGCCGGGCCGGGTCGGGCGGGTGACGGCCCACCAGTATTGCTCGTCCTGTTCCGTCCAGTCGGGGTTGGCGATGTAGATCGCGCTCATCAGCCCGATCCACGGGCGCCAGCTGGCTTTGGCGTACTGGTAGGCGCGGACGAGATAATCCGCTTTTTGTTCTTCGGTCACGGCGTACCAGGCGTAGTCGGGGTTGTGTGGGTCGGTCGTCCAGCCCATCTCGGTGATGGCGATCTGCTTGTCGGCGTCGCCGTTGGCGACCATGAGCGCGCGGATGTCCTCGACGTGCCGGAAGACCCACACGCGCGAGGCCCAGGCCGGGTCGGCGGCGATCTCGTCCGGCGAGCGCTCGGGCGGGCTGGAATAGCCGGGGGTGTGGACGCCCAGCATGTCGAAGTACGAGCCGGCCCCGGCGTCGTACATCGCCTGGAAGAACTTCACGTCGGGCGTCGCCAACTCGTCGTCCCGGTCGGTGGGGGCGAGGCCGGCGGAGATGACAATGGCCTGCGGGTCGGCGCGCTTAATGGCGATATAGCAGGTCTTGAGCAGTTCGACGTAACCGGCTGGATTGGGAGGCTGGCCGTTCCACTCGCGGGCCAGGTTGGGTTCGTTCCACACCTCGTAGGCGGCGATGCGCCCTTTGTAGTTATGAGCGATGGCGAAGCAAAATCGTCCGAAGTCTTCGGGGTTGACCGGGAGCCCCTGAGGGTCGTGGGGATCGGCCAACGCCCATTCAGGAATGTGCCCCAGCCGGGCGAGCATCTTCAGGCCAAGCCGCTCGGTCAACGCCACCAGCCGATCGCTCTTGTCCCACGTGTAACTGCCGCGCACGTTAGAGATGTCATCCCAGGGGAACTCCTGTTTGATCCAGCCGAACCCCATCTCTTGCACCAACGCCGCGTCACGCTCGCTGGTCTGGTTGTCCCAGTGCCACCAGAGAAAAGCCTGCATCCCATATTCCGGCGAGTTCAGGCGGGGCAGCGGGTAGAGGCGGGTGATGGGCGTGGGCGAGGGGGCAGGGACGGGCGTCGGCGAGGGAGTTGGGGAGGCGCAAGCGGAAAGGAAAATCCCCAATCCCAAAGCCCACAGCCCAGGGCTGGAGGTTGGAGGCTGAAAGTTGGACGCCCGTTGGGCGGGCAGTCGGAGGCCTGAGATCAAGAGGCGGCGCATAAAAAATGAAAATGCACAATGCGGCATCGCAGGGGGAGGCTGCGAAGGCGCACTGTGCATTTGGCGCTGGGAACGGCGAGTGGGCTACGGTTTGGGCATGGCGCTGATCGCGCTGAAGGCCGGGCGGGGGATGCTCCATGGCGAGATGATGCTGAAGATCACGTTGTCGTCTTCCGCCGGGTCGCCGCCTTTGGGGCCGTAGTCCAGGTTGAAGATGAAGGCCATCTGCACCAGGCCGGAGCCGCGCATCCAGTCCATCGCCGCCACCAGATATTGACCCTGCTGTTCTTCGGTGATGTCCGCTGCGAAACCGTAAATGGGGGGGTATTTGCCCTCTATGGCGGAGGCATAGCCGAACTCGGTGACGCACTGCTTCTTCAGGCCGCCCAGGATGCTGGCGTACTTCTCGACCTGGCTCTTGAGCGACCACGAGTAGTGCTTGTTTTCCCAGGGGCCTTTGAAGTTGAAGCCGGCGCCGTCGCCGGGCGGGTTCAGGGCGTCGGCGGTAGGCGGGAGGTTGGTGCCGTTGGAATGCGTGCCAACGCAATCGGCGTAGTTCAGGCCGCCCGCCTGCACAAACTGCGTGAGGTAGGTCGCATCGTCCATCACCACCGGGCGGCCGGTGGGCTGGCAGTCAGGCCACGCGCCGTTGCAGTTGACGCCGGTCGGCGAGAGCGCGCCCGCAATGACGATGATGTTCGGGTCTTTGCTCTTGATCGTGGCATAGGCGATCTGCAGGAGTTTGATGTACTCGGTTGGACTGACGCCCCCCGCGGTGTTCCACTCGCGCTCCAAGTTCTGCTCGTTCCAGACCTCCATCGCGCCGATCTGGCCGGGATAGCGGTCGATCAACCGGCCCAGAAAGTCGGCGAAGGTCTGGTAGTTGTCCGGCGGCGCGCTCTGGCCTTCGGGCGCGGGCAGCGGGTTCGCCTGCGTCCAGGCGGGCGCGGTGACGACCGAGAGCATGACGCGCACGCCCTTCGCGCAGGCCTGCTGCATCATGTTGTCCAGGAAGGCTTCCCACCCGATGGAACCGGGATTCTCCTCCACGTCGGCCCAGCGGATCTGGACTTTCACCCAGTGGAAGCCGATCTGGTTGCGAATCACGTCCATCCAGTAGTCAATATCGCCCTCGCCAGGATAGATGTGGCTTTGAATGCCATAGCCAAAGCCGGAGGCCGGGGCGGGAGGATAATTGCAGGCAGGCTGGGCGGGCGCTTTAGGGCCAGCGGTGGCGGTAGGCTGGCCGCGTTGCGCGAGCGTGGGAACCGCCTGCGTCGGCGGCGGGGCCGTCGGCGCGGGGCTGCCCGCGCCCAGCGCCCAGTAGAACAGAGCGAAGACGCCCAACCCGGCGATCAACGTCAGGCCGAGCCACAGGCCAATGAAAATGGACAGGGTGCTTTTAGGGCGGGGAGAGGGCGGACGAGTCATAGGGTTCCTGGGGCGGCGGTGTTATTGCACGACGATCGTAACGCTGGGCGAGAGGCGCTCCCACGACGCGCCCGAAAAACACGCCCCCGCGTCGGCGAAGCAAATGCCCAGATAGAGCTGATAAGTGCCCGGCTCGGGGATGGCGAAGTGATCCGTCCACTTCAGCACCTGGTCCGGCTTCAGCGAGGCGTTCGTCCAGGATTTGGCGGTGAAGCCCACGTCGGTGTGCGCCGCCAGCGCGCCATAGCGGATTGAGTCCCCGGTGATATTGGTGACCTTGAAATCGAACCAGATTTGCTCGCCCGCGGCAACGGTCGTCTTGCGCACCTCGAACTCGTCGCCCCGGACGCCGTTGGCGATGTACTGTAACGGCGGCGGGGCCGTCGGCGGCGGCGCGGTGTTGGCCGGCCGCGCGGTGTTAGTCGGCGGCGGGGGGGGCGGCGCGGCGATCACTGGCAGGCTGTTCACATCGCCGGTGTAGGAGGCAACGAGATTGGAAACCCAGCCCTGCCCGCCAGAATAACTGATGACGAACCACTGGGCCGAGGCGTCGCGCCCGAGGGCCGGCGCGGTCGCGCCTGCCTGGAGGCCGCCGATGACGGGATAGTTAAGTCCCGGCCCGGAGCGGACATTGGCCGGTTGCACGATATTGAGGAGGGGGCCGGCCGATTGAGCGGGCGTGTCGGTCGCCGCCGGCGTGTCAGGGGGCGGCGCCGTATCGGTCGGGAGCGGCGTGGACGTCGGGGCTGGCGGCTGGGTGATCGTCGGGATGATGACCGGCGGCTGGGTAGGTTGAAGGGCGACCTGGGTTGGCGCAGGCGCGCCGGAGTCGCCCAGCAGGGCGATGACCGAATAAGTCAGCATGACCACGCCCACCAGCGCCAACACGACAATGCCGACGATGGCGCCCCACGGCCACCGTGCAGCCGACGGGCGGGTTTCGGAGTCAGGATTCTTCATGGAAATCTCTCGCCTGGTCGTAGTGGCGGCTTTAGTCGCTACGGCATCACGGCGTCGAGGGCGGCGCAGGCCGGGCACGAACCGTCTGGACGGAAGATCGCGTAACCGGCCTGCGGGTCGTTGGCCAGATAGTGCGTGAAGTCCACGTTGAAGACGATCATCATCCGCACTTTGCCGCTGCTGGCCGCCAGGCTGGCCGACTCGGCCAGCCACTGGGCTTGCTCGGCGACGCTGGTGCCGGCGGCCCACACGAAATACGAGGGGAGGGGAATAGCCTCGTAGCCCTCCGGGCTGACGTAGCCCAACTCGGTAAAGCACAGGGGGCGACTGCCGCCGAAAGCATTGTAATACAAATCCACCATCGGCCAGAAGTAAAACGAGTAGTGATAACCGCTCAAGGCGCTGCCGACGGCGTCGTTAGGCGAGGTCGTGCCGCTGTTGAAGTGAACGCCCATGCAGTCCATGTAACTGGCTGCGCCCGCCGCCGTCATTTGCTGGAGGAAGACGTCGTCGTTGCAGTAAGCCGGGGTGCAGCCCGCCGCCCCGGCGGCGCCCGTAGGCGCGGGCGCGCCGCCAATGACCAGCGTGCCGGAATTGGCGGCCTTGATAGCGGTATAGGCTTGCCTGAGCATTTCGGCATAGGCCGCGCCGCTGATTTGCCCGTTGGGCCACTCGCGGTCGAGGTTGGCTTCATTCCACACCTCGATGGCGTCGGCGCCCATCGCGGCGATGCTCGCGACCCACTGCGCGTACTCAGGCCAGTAGGCCGGGTCGGCGGCTCGCTCCCGGTCGCCGACGGCGCTGATGAGCACCTTGAACCCGGCGGCGTGACCCTCGGCGATGGACCCTGCCGGATCGATGGCCTGATACTTCACCCAGGTCATCCCGGCCTGCTTCATCTCGGCCGGGTGAGAGATAAAACCGGGCACCTGTCCGCCCAGTTCAAAATTGCCTGTGGCGATGGGCGGGGGCAGGACGAAACCGCCCGCCGAGCCGCCGGTCTGTCCGCCGCTGGTATTTCCTTGACTGGGCCCGGCTTTGGCGACCCTGACGTCCAGGAAGCCGAGGGGGATGGAACTGCCGTTGCGCAGCTCGGCGGAGAGGCGATAGTCGCCCTCTTGGTCAGCAGTGAATACGTACGGTTGGCCAGGCTGGACGGTCGTCTGGGCGATGACGCCGGAGGCAGCGCCGACTGTCCACAACAGGCTGGCTTCGGTCGGCGCGGATGGCGTGAGGTTCACTTTGTATTGGGTGATGGCCGTGGAGAGGTCCTCCGGGACGCCCGCGGCGAGCAGATTGGCGACGACCACGCCCCCCAGCCGATATTTTCCGGCCAGCGCGAGGCGCTGGCGCAGCGTTTCGGCAGAGACCAACCAGACCGTGTGGCTGCCTTCGCCAGCGTCCAGGTAGGTATAGCGCGGGGCGAACGCCGCCGGATCGTACTCCAGTTGCTGCGCTCTGCCTGAGAGCGTCAGCGTGACCGATTGGCCGGGGAGGAGCTGGGGCGGCAGGGCCTGGGTGGTCGTCACCGAACCCAAAGGCGCCAGAGCCGAGGCCGGGTCCACCAGCGTAAACTGACCGGCAGCGCCGTCTACGCTGAGGGCCGAAGTCAGGAGATAAATCCGATTACGGCCCACTTCGCCGATAGCCCAGGTCAGGAGAGAGTCGACCAGGCCGTTGCCCACTGCCTGAGGGTCATCGGGGAGCGGGATAAAGAGCGCGTCGGCGGAGGCGCCGAGGGTATGCCAATCATAGCCGCCCGTCACGAAAGCGCCGTCTTTTTGGACCGGGGATGTGACCATCACGAACAACTGCCGGTTCTGGGCGTGCAGTTGGGCGGCGAGGTCCTGGACAAACCGGGCGTAGGCTGGAGCGAGGCTGTCGTCCAGCCCGCGATAGTCGAGCGCCAGGCCGTCGTAGGGGCCGGAGGCGGCAAAGGCCGCCAGGCTTTGTAAGTGGTTGGCCCGCGCAGCGATGTCTACGAGCAAGCCGGGCAGGGCGGAGACATCCGGGCCGTTGGCGTCGTAATTACGCACGATGGGATAGGCGGCGATGGATGGGCCAAAGGCGGTATTGGGCAGCTGGCCGGTGAGCGCGCCGTTGGCCTGAAGGCGGACTCCGCCGAGCAAGGCCCCATTTACGGCAGCGGCCGCCGCCGCCGTGAGGGCCTGCCCAGGTTCCAGCATGGCGAAGGCCAGCGGGGGTGTGGGCGCGGCCTCGAACAGCCCCAGGGCTTGCGGCGCCGCCAGGACATGGGCGACCAGTTGGTCGCCCCGGGGGTGAGCGCGCAGGAACGACCACTTCTCGCCATTCCAACCGTAAAGGTCCAGGTCGGCAGGGTGACTGTCATCCGGCATGACCACCGACATAAACAACTGGCCGGGCGTTTGGCCGGTCGTCTTAATTTCGTACAGCGGCCCTTTGAGGCGCAGGCCGGGCGGCAGGGCGGTGACGGCTTTGTCCCACGCCGAACCGGCCTGCCCGTTGTTGAGGGCCTCCGCCGAGATGGCTTTGAGCCGCACGCCAAAGTCTGGTGAGAGAGAGGCAGGATTGGCGCTGATCGCCAGTCCCTCCGGGATTTGCACGACCGGGTTCTCCGGCGTCAGGGTGGTGAATTGACCAGTGTTCTCCTCGACTGTGCCGGAGCCGCAGGCTGCCATCAGCCACGCCGCGGCGACGAGCAGTGAAACGAGCTTAAACGATAGACGAGATTGCCAGGCTATCAAATTGACTTACCTCCAACTGGCTGGCGCCGGGCATGAACTTCGATCAGGCGATTCAAATAAAACGGCGGCTGATTCTTCATAGCCGCCTCCCAGCCGGGTCTCATTACCCGCAAATGCCACTACGAATTCAAACGGGTGAAATCATAACAGGGATTGCGCGATGCGGCAAGGGAGGCAAAACGTATTGCGTCCCAAAGGGATGCTCCGCGATATTGCGTATTGCGTATTCCGTAAGTCGTGGGAGCGGTTTATAACCGCGACCCTTATGGCAAATCAGGCGGGGCTTATCGCGGACGCGAAGCGTATCCGCTCCCACGCCACATTAGGCTTTTCTGTCAAGGGAAAATGGAAAAGCCCCGAAACGTATTCAGGGGGCCGGCGCCGGCGTGGCCTCGGCTTCCGGGCTTTCGCCGCCGGCCGGGGTGAGGGTGACCAGCGCCGGGTCGGGCGTCGCCGTCGGCGTGGGGGTCAACAGGCAGACGGCTTGCGCGGTCGCTTGTGCGTCGGCGATGGTCTGGTCGAGGTAGAGAGTCTGCGCGATGGTATACTGCTCGGCGGCGGCGCAGACATCCCCGGCGGCGGACAACTGCTCGGCGAATCTCAGCCTGGCCTGATAGTACCTGGGGGTCGTGTCTTTGAAGTTGGGGGCCAGCGTGTGCAATAATTGCAAATTCAGGAGCGTCTGCGGCCAGTTGACGCCCCAAA
>DAOTXG010000321.1:0-3857 GCA_034435515.1 Anaerolineales bacterium | reverse complement strand
CGCCCCGACGTGTTCGGCCTGTTCAGTTTCCCGCACGTCGTGATCGTTCACAACGTGCTGGCCGCCATCCTGGTGATCAATGCCGCGCTGTCGCTGTTCTATCACCTGGCGAGCGGCGAAATCCGCCAGTTCCTCCCGCGCCCCTACGGCTTCTTCGACCAGGCCATCGTGCAGGCCCGGTTTTATCTCCAGGGCATCTTCCGGGGCGACCCGCACCCGTTTGAAAAGACCCCGCAGAAGAAGATGAACCCGCTCCAGCAGCTGACGTACTTCGGCATCCTGAACGTGCTGCTGCCCCTGCAGGTCATCACCGGCGCGCTCATGTGGGGCGTGCAGCGCTGGCCGCAGGCGGCGAGTTGGTTCGGCGGCCTGCCGTTCCTCGCGCCGTTCCACAGCCTCGTCGCCTGGTTGTTCGCCGCGTTCATCGCCGCGCACGTTTATCTCACGACCACCGGCCACGAACCGACCGCGGGCGTCAAAGCCATGATGCTCGGTTGGGAAGAGGTGGAAGACCCGGCGGTAATGATTGAGGAGTTACCCCATGACCACACTCACGCATCGAAAGACGGCGGGAAGCACGCTGCGCCCGAATCTGAAGGCGTGGCTGTTTAGCCGTTCCGAGAAGGAGTACGCGCATCCCTATTGGGGAGGCGCGCTCCTCGGCGTCGTCCTCTTCCTGGCCTTTTTCCTCACCGGCAACGGGCTGGGCGCGTCGGGCGGCCTCAACCGCTTTGTCGTGTACCTGGAGGACCTGGTCGCGCCGGAGCACGTGGACCGCGTGGCCTATCTGCTCAAACTGGCGGGCGGCGACAAGAACCCGCTCGACGACTGGATTATCTTCGTCGTCGCCGGCACGCTCGTCGGCGGGTTTGTCTCCGGCTGGTGGCACGGGCGGCTCAAGGTGGAAACGGGCAAAGGCCCGCGCCTCACCACGCGCCAACGCTGGTTCTGGGCCTTTGTGGGCGGCGCGATCATGGGCTACGGCGCGCGCCTGGCGCGGGGCTGCACCTCCGGCCAGGCCCTCTCCGGCGGCGCGGTGCTGTCGGCGGGCAGCTGGGCCTTCATGTTCGCCGTGTTCGGCGGCGCGTACATGCTGGCGTATTTCGTCAGGAAGCTTTGGAATTAGAGATACGCAATACGTAAAACGTAATGCGTAAAACGTAATGAGTGTTGCGTGACTGTTGCAGTATAGCGATCCAGGTAAATTTTTTCGCGACGCTCTGTCAACGAATGATCAACCGCTTCGCGTAAACGAATATGCTCTCGTACTGCCATTCGTTTATTCGTTTAGTATTCGTTGACAGGAGAATTTAGGAAAAGACTTTTCTGGACATCTATAAGAGAGATTCCGATGACTCCTTTCCCTCTCCCCCTCGAATCCCTTCTCGGCAAGGCCGGGATGTACGTGGTTTATCTGCTCATCGGCTTTGGCTTTGGCTGGGCCCTGGAAATTTCTGGTTTTGCCAACTCGCCTAAACTCGCGGCGCAGTTCTACTTCAAGGACCTGACCGTGCTCAAGGTGATGTTCACCGCGATTGTCACAGCGATGGTGCTCATCTTCGGCGCCTCGGGCCTCGGCCTGTTGGATTACAACCTCGTCTGGGTCAACCCGACTTACCTGTGGTCGGGCATCGTCGGCGGCCTGATCATGGGCGTCGGGTTCATCGTCGGCGGGTTCTGCCCCGGCACGTCGCTCGTCTCGCTCGCCACCTTCAAGATTGACGGGCTGTTCTTCACGCTCGGCGGGCTGTTCGGCATCTTCCTCTTCGGCGAGACGGTGCAGTATTACGAGGACTGGTGGAACGGCAGTTACTTCGGGCGATTCACGCTGCCCCAATTGTTCAACCTGGATACAGGCGTGGTGGTCGTCCTTGTCGTGTTCATGGCGCTGTTCATGTTCTGGGGCGGCGAGCAGTTGGAGCGCATCTTTGGCGGCAAGGACTTAAAGAAAGAAACCCGGCTGCGCTACGCCGGGGCGGGGGGGCTGGCCCTTGCGGCTTTTGGAGTCCTGCTCGTCGGCCAGCCCACGACGGCGGACAAGTGGGCGCGCCTGGCCCCGACCAAAGAGCCGGCCCTCGCAGCGCGCGAGGCGCAAATCCACCCTGGCGAGCTCCTCGCCAGCCGCGCGGATGATCGCCTCAACCTCGTCCTCCTCGACGTGCGGAGCGAGGCCGATTACAACCAGTTCCACCTGCGCGGCGCGCAGCACGTCCCGCTCGACGAAATTCAGGCCCGCGTGCCTTCGCTCCTCCTGGAGCCGGCTGCTAACACGGTCTACGTGGTGATGAGCAACGACGAAGCCGCCGCGACCGAGGCGTGGAAGATGCTCACAGCCGAGAGCGTGCCGAACGTGTACATCCTCGACGGCGGCCTCAACGGCTGGCTGGATGTTTTTGCACCAGAAGACGCGGACATCGTCCCCATGCCCATCCCGGTTGGCATTGACCAACTGCGCTACGTCTTCCCCGCCGCGCTCGGCGACCATTACCTCGCCGCCGACCCCGACCCGCACGCCTACGTACTGGAATACACGCCCAAGATCAAGTTGCAGCGCCCGCGCGGCCCTGGCGGTGGGGGGTGCGGCTAACTCTCTAACTCCTCACTCTAACTCCCTACTCTAACTCCCCGGCGTCCAGTTCACCACCGTGATCTCGACGCCGGGGGTCAACGTGCGCCAGCCGCCCGGGTCTTCCGGCCGGGTGAGGCAGATGTCGAGCGTCAGGCGGTAAACGCCGGGCGCGTCAACCGTCAGGCTGTCGTCCCACGGGCCGCCGCAGGTGTCCGTCGGGCCGGTGCAGTGAGGACCGAGCGACAGGTTGCCGCTCCAGCTGGTGTGGAAGAAGTCTTGCCCCTCGCCGCTGATCTTCGTCCCCTTGACGCCGAGGACGCTGTACCTGATCGTGTTCGCCGTGTGATTCTTGATCGTCTCGGTGAAGAAGATATTCTCGATGCGCGCGGCGTAAGTCGGCTTATCCGATTTGAGCGTCAGCGCGCCGCTGAGGCCGCCGATGATCTGCGGGCCGGAAGCCGGGGTCGTATCGGGGCGGGTCTCCGCCTCGCCCATACCGGTCGCGGGCGCGACCGGCGGGGTGATGATTTGCGCCCCGGCGAAACGATTGTTCGCGGCGATGCGCGCGGCTAACTTCGGCTTCAACTCGTCCGGGGTGTTCGCGGCGATCACGTCCAGCCTGACGCCGGGGTAGTTTCGCGCGAACCAGGCGGCCATGTCCTCGTCGTAGGCGTCGAGCGGGTTGGCTGGCGTCACCAGCGTCACCGTCTGCCGTGGGTTCATATACTTGCCCGCCGTCGCCGGGTCGTTGGTGAAGTTCACACCGAACTTCAATGCATAATCTTTAGCGGCCTCCAGCCAGTCGCCGTAGCCGTCTTTGGGGAGCAGAATGATCGAATAGGTTGGCTCAGACATGGGCTTTTCCTTTCACGACGATTATACCCGGCGAGGCGCAGGACACAATCAGGTTTTCTGCCGCGAATTACGCGAATTTGCGCGAAACTTTTGTATCATTCGTATACGAAAACGACTGAAGTCGTTACTACCAGTCTCCAGGGTGTGCACGCAAGGTTTGTCAGCAGTTGCACTGCTGACAGCGGCCTGGCCGCAGTGCAGCTGCGGCAGAACAGGGGGGTATGGTGTTGCCTGTTTTTTGGCTTCGGGGTAAAGTAAGCCCCCATGCCCCTCGAATACCGTTCCGACCTCCTCCGCCGCGTGTTGGCCGGCCTGCACCGCGAAGCGCCCGACGTGCGCGGCTCGGCCGTCATTACGATTGATGGCTTCGTCGTCGCCGTCTACCCGCCCGGCTGGGACAGCGACATCCAGGACCCGACCGGCGGCGAGCACG
>DAOTXG010000320.1:0-5819 GCA_034435515.1 Anaerolineales bacterium | reverse complement strand
GACGCCGGGCCGGACGAAGGCGTGCGCCGCCGCCAGCACCCCCCGCACCAGGTCCACCGCCGTCATGCTCAGATGCACCTGGCGCAGGCGGAGTTCTTGAATCACCTCCGCCGTGTGCCGGTGGCCGGTGGGCGCGTAGGCGCGGACCGAGTGACTCTTTTCGGGGTGGTGCGAGCCTGGGTTGACGGTCGCGCCGCCCTCGGACGAACCGGTTTTCACGTCCACGATCACGGGTTTGTCGTCGTCGAGCAGGCCCGCCCTGACCAGCGGCAGGAGCGCCAGGATGGAGGCCGTGGCGTTGCACCCCACGCCGCTGATGCAGCGCGCCGTCTTCATCGCATTGCGCTGGAGTTCGGGCAGGCCGTACACGAACCGGCTAAGATACTGCGGGGCTTTGTGGTCGTCGCCGTACCATTGCTTGTACAGCGCCTCATCCCTCAGCCGGAAGTCCGCCGAGAGGTCAACGATTTTGGGGGCCAGGCTGGCGTAGTGCTCAATCTTCTTCTGCGCCTCGCCGTGCGGCAGGGCGAGGCACAACAAATCGCACGGCTGAAGCGCCTGCTGGCTGACGAACTGCAACTGTGTCCGCTTCCTCAGGTTGGGGTGCTGTTGGTACACGTATTCGCCGGCGTGGCTCTCAGAAGTCACCTGCGCTATTTCGACCTGGGGGTGGAACAGCAGAAGCCGGAGCAACTCCCCACCCGTATAGCCCGACGCGCCGACGATGGAAACCTTCAGCGTCATGGCGCGCGCCTGGCTGAAGAAGTAATTGGTAATTTGTAATTGGGGGCGCTTCTCCCATCTTGCTCCTGGCTTTTTCCTACGCTGACGACGTAGTCAATCACTTTTCCCGGAATGTCCACGCCGGTGACGGGCGTCGAGGTGTGAAACTCCATGGTGTGGTTAACTTCGTTGACGAGATAACCCCGGTCGTCGGTCTCGAAGAGGTCAACCGCCAGCACGCCGCCGCCGACCGCCTGCGCCGCCGCCGCGCAAATCGCGTCCAGTTCCGGCGTGACCGGACAGTTCGTCCAGGCTGCGCCTCGCGCCGTGTTGGTGATCCAGTGCGGCGAGGCGCGGTAAATGGCGGCGATGGTTTCGCCGCCGACGACGTAGGCGCGGATGTCGCGGCCCTGCGGCTTGTGGACGTACTCCTGAATGTAGTAAATCTGCTGTTGGTAGTTGCCCAGCACCTCGCGGTGCTCCAGGATGGCCTCCGCCGCCTCGCGGTCATTGACTTTGGAGACGAGGCGCCCCCACGACCCAATCACCGGTTTGAGGACGACCGGGTACCCCATGGCCTCGATGGCCTCCAGCGCCGCTTCAGGCGTGAAGGCGAGTCGGGTGTTGGGCTGCGGCACGCCCGCGGCCTGCAGCGCCGCCGACGTCGCGAGTTTGTCGCCGCAGGTAGCCGCGACCTGCGTGCTGTTCACCGTGGGAATGCCCCAGCGGTTGAGCACCTGGCAGGCATACAATCCGCGCCCGAACGAGAGGCTGCGCTCGAGGACCACGTCGTATTGCAGCCAGGGGCCGGGGTCGGCGAGGTCGAACTTCACCTCGCGGTCGTCGAGGCGGACGTAGTCGAGGCCGCGTTTCTCCAGCGCCTCGAAGAGCCATTTCTCCTCGACGCGCACCCGCGACAACAGGATACCAATCTTCATTACAAACCGACTACCTGACCATCCGACTAAGCGACTATCCGACCATCCGACTAAGCGGCCATTCGACCATCCGACTAAGCGACCATCTGACCATCCGACTAAGCGACCACCCGACTACTCCCCCCAATCTTCCGCTTCCTGCGGAGCCAGCGCCAGCGCCACAGCGGGCTCGACGGTAGTCACTTCGAGGTCCACCCCGCAGTCGGGGCAGACGACGATTTCGCCGGTCACCACGTCGTTGAGCGACAGGTTGGCTTCACATTCGGGACAAAGCGCGGACATGGGTTTTTCCTCCAGAAAATGAAGAGGGCCTCTCACGACGAGAGGCCCTCAAGGTTACCGTTTGCCAGGGGCGTGCGCGTTCTCTAAGCCGCGTTCCCAACGCAAAAATAACCGAAGGCCTCTACAGGCTTCTTCGGGAAACGCGGCAGACGCTTGGCGCATGGCTGAGTAAACATTGCTGAGAAAAATATCACAAGCAGGTTAATCTGTCATCGTGCGGATTGCACGAGTTTTGTGGAGTGACATTGGGCAGATTTTACGTGCAGCGTAACTGCTCAACCCGACGTTCTTTTGAACGCTGATGGCGCTGATCAGGCTGATTTGCGCTGATGATTTTAAGAAAAAAATCAGCGCGATCAGCGGACCCTCAGCGGAATCAGCGTTCCCCGCCGCTCGTCAACACCTCCCGCCCAATCTTCGCCGCTTCCTGCGGACTGCCATCTTCTAGCAGCACTGCAATCGCATACCGGGCCTCGTCCAACGGCGCAAAGCCGCTGTACCACGCCAACGACTGGCCTTCCTGGCCGGTCAGCGCCAGGGCCTGGTGGCCCTCGGCTATGAGGGCTTTGACCTGATCGGCGTACTCGGGCGCCAGCGCGGCGATGGGGTGCGAGAGCGAGGCGAACGGCTGCCAGTCGCCATCCGGTTGCTGCTCGGCGATGACTAGCCGCGGCGCGGGTAACTCACCGCCTCGGGCGATGGCAGCCGCGGCCAGCGCGAGGTGCAGCGGCGTGAGGTTGAGCGCGCCTTGCCCCACGGCGGCGAGGGGGACTTGAGAAGTCGTCTCCAAATGCGGCGCGGCGGTCGTGGGGATGACAATCGCGGGGGCTTCGTAGAACCTGAAATCTTTGAATAGTTGGTCGAGCGCGCGCGCGCCGAGCCGCTGGCCCAGATCGGCGAAGGGCCGCGGACAGCCGTGTTGGAAGGCTTCGGCGAGGGTGAGTGCGCGTGAGCCGGGAGCAGCAAGACAGCCCAGCCTCAGGTCGCCGACGATAATCGGAACAGCGGCCGAGGGGTAGGGGGCATCCAATTGGGTTAGCCCGGCCTGCAAGGCGGCGGCGAGGATGATCGGCTGCAGCGCGCCGCCCGGCTGGTAGAGCGCAAACGTGGCGCGGTTCAACAATGGGGCGCGCGGATCGCTGACGAGCGCCTCCCACTCGGCTTCGAGGTGATTGGGATCATATGTCGGATGCGAGGCGAGCGCCAGAATTTCGCCCGTGGCTGGATCCACCAGCGCCACCGCGCCCGTGTGGTCTCCCAGCGCCTCGTCGGCGGCCATCTGTAGCCGGAGGTCAATCGAGAGGCGCATGTCGCGCCCCGGCGGCGGCGCGCCCAGGAGATCGCCCCACCACAGACTGAGCTCGTCGCGCCCCGCATCGCCGTGCAGCACGGCGTCGGCCGCCGCCTCGACCCCGGCTGACCCATAAAACGCCGAGATGTAGCCAAGCACCGGGGCAAGGTCGGGATAGGGGTAATAGCGCGTGAACTCGCCCGGTTCGCCGACCGAATAGGCTAAGGGCGCGCCGTTCCGGTCGTAGATCGTCCCGCGCTTGACACGCCGTTCGGCCAGCACCCGGCGGGGATTGTCCAGCCGCGCGGTGAGCGAGTCTTGGGCGACAAAAGCCCAATAGCCGGTCGTCAAGGCGACGAGGGCAAACGCCGCGGCGAAGGCGAGGGCGAGGCGGCGGAGTTGGGGGGTCATGAGGCGTATTGCGTGTTGCGTATTGCGTATAGGAACGGAATACGCAATACGCAATACGTTTCACGCACGGCTCGACAGCCGAAGCAATAGCCCGACCATAATGAAGTGCGTCAGTAATGACGACCCGCCGTAGCTCATGAACGGCAGGGTCAGGCCGGTGAGCGGCAGGAGTTTAATCACGCCGCCCATGATGACGAACGCCTGCACGCCGATCAATGCGGTCAGGCCGCCGGCGAGGAGCTGCTCGAACGCGTTCTGGGTTTGCAGAGCCAGCCGCAAACCGCGAAAGACGACCAATGCCTGCAAACCGACGACGGCGCCCACGCCGAGCAAGCCCCATTCCTCCGCCAGCGCGGCGAAGATGAAGTCAGAGTGGGCGACGGGGATCAGCCCGGGCGCGCCGAGGCCCGGCCCGCGCCCGAACAGCCCGCCCGCGGCGATGGCGATGAGCGACTGGACAATTTGATACGACCGCCCGGAGGCGTCGGCCCAGGGATTCCACCACGCCTCCACGCGCACGCGCACCACGTCGAAAAGAGCGTAACCAACCGCCGCGCCCAGAATAAGCAGCGCGCCCCCGGCGACGAGGTAAACGGCCCGGCCGGAGGCCAGGTAAAGCATGATCAGGAAGACGACGAAAAACAGGGTGCTCATGCCCAGGTCCCGCTGGGAGACGAGGATGACCATGGAGAAGCCCCAGGCGAGGAGGAGGGGGAGGAAGTAGGCAATGGAGGCTCGAGATTGGGGGTTGGAGGGTGGAGGGTGGAAGAGTTGTTCGCGTTTGTCGGCGAGGTAGGCGGAGAGGAAGGCGACGAGGAGGAGTTTGAGAATTTCGGCGGGCTGCAAATACAGGCCGCAGCAGCCCAGCCAGAGGCGCTCGCCGAAGCCGGAGGGGTTCACGCCGAAGAGGAGCGTGAGCGCGGTGAGGGCCAGGCCGCCGAGCAGCCAGGTATAACGGTAGCGCCTCAGCCAGCGCAGGTCGCCCGGCAGCCGCGCCACGCCGATCAGCGCTGCCGTAGAGACGACCAGCCACGCCGTTTGCCGCAGGCCGAAGTTGGGCGCGAGCCGCCAGATGATGACCGCGCCCCAGCCGGTGAGCAGGTAGACGAGCGGGAGCAGGTAAGGGTCGTGATGGGGCAGGAAGCGGCGGAGGGCGAGAGCGGCGATGGTGGCGCAGAGCGACCATGTGAGGAAGAAGGCGAAAATCCCAAATCCTCGCAGATCCCCGAAGCGGAGCAAAAGGGACAAATTCCAAATCCCAAACTTCCAATCCCCAATTCCTACTTCCCAATTCCTACTTCCCAATTCCAAAGCCCAGGTGTTGGCGCGGGCGAAGGGGATGAGGGTGAGGGCAAGCGCCGCGAGGAAGATGAACGCGGCGGCGAGGGCGAGGAGGAGGGCCTCGCGGCGGGAGGTTGGAAGCGAATAATGCACGGCAATTTTCGCCGCGAATTACACGAATTGACGCGAAGGTTTATAGCGAAATCAATATCCGTGTAATCCGCTCAATCCGTTGACTCACTTCACGTATTTCTCCACCAGCAATCTCACCCGCTCTTTCGTCTCCGCCGGGATGCGGTCGCGGGCGGTGATGAGGGCGTCGGCCAGCGCCGAGCCGCAGCCGCAGGCATCGCGTTTAGCAGGCACAGGCGCGAGATTGGCAATCGCCTGCTGCGCGATGGCCGTGTTCTGGGTGAGGATGCGGATGACCATCTCGACGGTGACTGGCGCCTCGGAGATATGCCAGACGTCGTAGTCGGTGACGTGGGCCATGCAGGCGTAGCACAGCTCGGCCTCGCGGGCCAGGAAGGCTTCGGGCGAGGCCGTCATCCCGACCAGGCTCATGCCCCACTTGCGGTAGGTGTGGCTCTCGGCTTTGGTCGAGAAGCGCGGCCCCTCGATGGTGATGAACGCGCCCCCGCGGTGGACGACGGCCCCGGCCGCTTTCGTCGCCTCGTACAACTGCTCGGACAGAGTGGGACAGAAAGGGTCCGCCGCGCCGACGTGCACGACCAGCCCCTCGCCGAAGAACGTGCGCGCGCGGCCTTTGGTGTTGTCGTAAATCTGGTCGGGGATGACGATGTGGCCGGGCGCGTAATCTTCGCGCAGGGAGCCGCACGCGCTCACCGAGACGACGCGCTCGACGCCGAGCATCTTGAGCGCGTAAATGTTCG
>DAOTXG010000319.1:0-7689 GCA_034435515.1 Anaerolineales bacterium | reverse complement strand
CTTTTGAGGTACTATTTTGGAGCAGGTTGACGGAGCCGGAACGCCCCTGCCGCTTGGGGAGGCCCGCGGAGCGTAGCGAAGCGGGCCTCCCCAAGCGGGTCGCCCTGGCCGACCCGACCTGCGGTCACCGACCTTGAAAGGCATAACCATGTCCAACTCCAACTCCCCTTCCCACGCGAAACGCGCGCTGCGGTTGACCGCCCAGCGCAAGTTCGAACTCTACCTGGCCACCCGTCCCGCGGACGCGCCGCGGGGTGAACTCGTGCGCCAGTATGGCGTGCATCTGGATGACCTGCGCCACATCGAGCAGACCGTGGAGAGCGCCGCGCTGGCCGCGCTCAAAGCCCAGGGCCGGCATGAGCGGTTGCCGCGCGAAGTCTCGCCCGCGCGCGTGCTCCAACTGGAGCAAGAACTGGGCGAGAAGACCGCGGCGCTGGCCGAACTGAGCGTAGCCTACACCCTGCTCGAAAAAAAAGAGCGTGCGGTCTCCCCGGCCTCCAGTCGGGCCAGCGGCTCCCGGCGGAGACGCGCCACATGATCCTGGACCTGGTGGCCGACGCCACGGCGCACGGCCTGAGCGAACAAGGGGCCTGCCAGGTGCTCGGGCTGACCCCGCGCACCCTGCAACGGTGGCGCCAGCCCGTCCCGGCACCACCCGCGGCGCCGCGCCCGCGCCCGGTGAATGCGCTGACCCGCCCGGAAGCCGCCGCGGTGGTGAGCCTGATCCGCTCCCCCGCGCACGCCGACCAGAGTTGCCGCGAACTGGCCCTCAGTTTGGGCCAGGGAATCCCGGTGATTTCCGTCTCCCACGTGACCGTCTGGCGCTATCAGGTCGCCCTGGCCTGCAATGGGCCGCGTGGCCGCCAGCGCCAGGCGCACCCGTTGAGCGCGCCCGACACCGCCTGGGTGACCGGCCCGAACCAACTCTGGGACTATGACGTGACCTGGCTCACCACCTGGGAACGCTACGGGTATCTCTATCTCTACAGCTTACTCGATCACTTCAGCCGCAAGGTCGTGGCCTGGCTGGTGCGCGAGACCTTCACCAGTGCCCACCTCCAGACCCTCTGGGATCACGGCCTGCTCAACGAAGGTCGGCTCGATGTCCCGCGCGCCCAGTGGCCCCAGGCACTCCGCGACCGCGGCGCGCCGATGCGGGCTTACTCGACCCGGCAGTATTTCGAGAAGCTGGGCCTGGCGCACCTCTTCAGCCGGCCGCGTCAGCCCAATGACAACCCGCGCATCGAAGCCCACTTCGGCACCGTCAAGACCCATCCGGCCTACCCCGGACGCTTCGCCGACCTGCCCGAAGCCGTGGCCTACTTCACCCAGTTCTACGACTGGTACAATCACATCCACCCGCTGACGACCTTGCAGATGCTCACCCCCAACCAAGTCCACACCGGTCAGAGGGCGGCGCTCCTGTCCGCACGCCTGATCCAGCAGACCCAGGCCCAGACGGTCCGACGCTGCACCTCCCACTCACCCTTTAGTCTGGAGGAGCTTATGGCTGATCCTTTACCCGATGTCTCCCACTACCCGGTCTACTCCTGGACGGGACCTACCCTGGCTCCCGCAAATGAGGCGACACCTCTTGCGTAACTAAACAACAATATCTTCATGGTTGCAATATAATGCCGCTAAGTCGGCGGCTGGGCACGGTCTGGCAAAGTGCTGGAGTGTGATGGCGAGACGACGGAGAGGGTGGGGGAGCGGGAGGCACATTTGTCATGCTCAACAATATGGAAGTATACTCATGCGTGATCACGATAGTATATGCATGAAACTCATTGTACTTAAGGTTCGGCAGGATCGATTATGTCGCTTATCAGTCACCTCGATAGCTAGGGAAGCAGGGAAGGCAGACTATGAAAATCCACAGCGAAAGAGCATTGGAAATCGACTCATATATTAAGTCACACCCGGAAAAGCAGATTGGCAAGTGGCCGATTGAGATTGCTGGTGAGAAGCACATCGTCTCTTATTATCGCTTTCCCATGAAGCTGTTGCGTTACAACGTGCAAAATGGGCGGCTGGCTATGGAGGTGCAGGAGTGGGAAAGTAACCACCAGCGCAAGCTCGACACGAGTCACAAGGGCGACCTTGAAATCATTCGTGGAATGTTATTGAATTTGGATATTACAGAAACGGACAGATTACGCGATGATCTCCATAATAAGGGGCAGATGGAGCCTGGCGTTATTACTTACGATGGTGCCGTAATTAACGGCAACAGGCGGATGGCAATACTCGAGACGCTTCATAAGGACGAGCCTACAGGCAAGTGGGAATTCCTGGAGGCTGTCCGTTTACCGGAACAGGTTGGCCCCAAAGACCTGTGGAAAATCGAAGCGGGTCTGCAATTGTCTAAAGGTAAGGTGGCTGAGTATCACCCTGTTAATGAACTATTAAAAATCAAACAAGGAATTGATGCAGGGCTTTCGCCCTCGGAAGTTGCAGCAGCTATGTACGGTCGTAGTGTCGATTATGTGAAAGATTCTATTGATAGGCTGAATTACATAGAACTCTTTCTTGAGTTTCGTGGTGAACCAGGAAACTATGGGTTTATAAAGAGGTTTGGGCTTCATGAGTATTTCATTGATCTTCAGAAGAATGTAGTTGCACCATGGAAATCGCGGGACCTGCCTAAGGCAGAACGTAACAGGGAATTACATTATGCGTTCGCGCTGATAGATGCCGCTGTACATTCATCAGACGCGAGCGGTAAGAAGAAGAGAGGAGAGGGTATTACACATTGGCAATTTAGAAGCATAGGAAAGATCTTCGCCGATACTCGTGCCAAGAGCGCTTTTTTGGAGCACTTAGAGAAAGTCAAAGACGTCAAAAGCCTCCATAAGGTGGCGTCAGAGGCCTCGGATATGGTTATTGATGACTTCAAAGAAGCCCAAGAGATCATTAAGAACAGGGAGGACCGTGATAAGCCTCTCTTATTGATCGAGCGAGCCATGAGCGCGCTGGAAAGTATTGATGAGAAAAGTGAGCACCTGGGCGAACAGCGTGTAATAGCAGCTTGGCAGAAGCTTCTGAAGCGAGTTCAAGATTTAGAACATCATATAAACAAGAGAGCCCCCAAAGGGGATTAATGTGGCTAAGAGTCAATCTCCGAGAATAAAGTTAGAAGGCAACATCCTGGTTGTCGACACGAGAGGAAATGAACAGGTCCTCGAATGGAATCATCGTTCCTTTTTTGAGATTGCTTCTGGGTACGAGTGGGACGAAAGAAGTAAAACGTATCTGTTTGCAGATGAAACACAGATTCGTGACGTTTTGCTAGAAACAATTCAGTATCTCGAAGAGGAGGGTATTGACTTTGAACGGGACGACACAGTAACGAGTCTTCTTGAGCAGATTCAACTTGAACAAAGGGATTATGAGGAAGCCAAACAGATCGGCTTGAGAAGCAAAGAGATAGCACATCCGCTCGTGCAACCTACTGCGCTTATCCGTCAACTGAAGCCATACCAGAAAAGCGGCCTTGACCACCTTCTCTCAGTGAAACACGGTGCAAATTTCTCTGTTCCTGGAAGCGGTAAGACCGCTGTAATCTACGCTGCGTTTGACAGGTGGCGAACTGACGGGATTGTCGAAAAACTATTGATTATTGGCCCTGGAAGTTGTTTCCTACCGTGGGAGGAAGAGGCTGTTGCATGTTTCGGCTATTCATTTAGAAGTATCCGTCTCACAGGCACCAAAATGGCGCGACAAAGCATATATATCCAACCAGAGCAGTTTGATGTGTATATGTGCACATACCAGACCGCTTCTTACGACTGCGATGAAATAATTGGCATGTGCAGGCAACACAGGTTTTTTGTGGTGGTTGACGAGTCCCACAATATTAAGCGGCTTGAAGGGGGAAAGTGGTCTGAAACCATGCTCAGAATTGCGCGCTACGCCACTCGGAGAGCGATTCTCTCCGGGACCCCGATTCCTAATGATTACACTGATTTGTGGAGTCAAATCACGTATCTATGGCCTGGAGAGCAAGTCTTGGGGGATAGAATATCATATCGTTATCGTTGCGAGGACCCAACGGAGATTCCTAATATTCGCAGATCAGTTCGGCCCTTCATTTTCCGAGTGACAAAGTCAGATCTTGACCTCCCAAAGCCAAGATTCCTCATACACGAATGCGACCTAAGTCCATATCAGTCCAAGATTTATCGTGCGCTGTCTGTAAAATTCCTGCAAGAGATCAACGCGCAACCGGAAGAGCGCCGGTTTCTACGCCAGTGGCGAAAAGCTAAAATGGTTCGTTTGATACAAACGGCCTCAAATCCAACCTTACTTGCGAAGTACTCAGAAGAGTTTGATATTCCGCCACTAAGCGGCGAAAGAGCGTCCTTCATCCAACTTGTCGAGAGATATCCCCAGTACGAAATTCCTGCAAAATTTGATAAGGCGCTTCGGTTAGTTCGCGAATTACTAGCACAGGGGGAGAAGGTAGTAATGTGGACTTCATTTGTCCTCAATATTGAGATGTTGAAAAATCTATTGCTGGATATTGAGCCGTTTATTGTATATGGGGCTATTCCTCGAGATGAAACCGAGGATGTCGAATTCAATAGAGAACAACAAATCCGATCTTTCAAGGAAACTGCCCGCGCCTCCATCCTCCTTGCAAACCCCGCCGCTTGTGCCGAGTCGATTTCTCTGCACAAAACTTGCCATCATGCGGTATACCTAGATCGAACGTTTAACTGTGGACAATACTTGCAATCGCTAGACCGTCTTCATCGCATCGGCTTAGATCCCTATGAAACTGTAACTTATCACATATTTATCGCAGCAGACACTATTGATGAAACCATTGATCGCCGCCTGAAGGAAAAAGAAGCAAGCATGTTGCGATTACTCGAAGATGAGCTTCCAGCGGGTTCTCTTGATGTCGAAGAGCATCAACTGGGACAGTCAGAGGAAGAGGAAGCCGTTGATTTCGAAGAAACCCTGAAAGACCTTAAACGACAAATCGCCCTCAACCCGAGTCAAGTTGAAGGTGGAACAACTGGTGCCCTCGCTGATTGACAAAACACTCTATACATGGAACTTCCTCAACCATTTGAACTGAACGAGTTCAACTTTATTTTGTTGGCTACTGCTGAACTGTGCGACCAAGACCAAAGTTGTTCCGCTCATGCAGTGATAGACTCGTGCTCGTATACGGTTTTTGATGGAAGGATACTTGATCGTGCAAAACTAATAAAGCTGTGTAATTACGCAGGGCTTCTGTCTTACAGGCAGGGGCGAGTCAAACTAACTGAGGCTGGTCGTGAATTTCTAAATCATAACCCACAAGGCTCTTATGAGATTACAACAGCTCAAAAACACTGGTTGGTCGAACGAATTATGTTTGAGGGGCCTTGGAAATCCCGCGTAAGAGATTTATTCTTCCGTTTCAATCCCCAGTATGCAAGTTTCACCTTTGAACTTGGGGTGATTGAGGCTCCCCTTCCTCCACGCCACAACCCTACCGTACACCTTTTGAGAGCCCTAGAGGTTATCGAGGAAATCCCTTCGGGTGTTCTTAGAGTAAAACCAGCATATGTAGGGCATGTGGTTAGGCTGCGTGCTCGACAGCGGGGAACTACTGAGGTGGAACTGAACGAGATGCTTCAGGCAGACCAAGAACTGGCAACTCAAGCAGAAGAAGCGGTGGTTGAGTATGAGCGCAAAAGGTTGGGGTTGCTTGGGCGCAGAGCAGAAGCCGATTCAGTAAGAAGAATTAGTCAACTTGATGTTGGCGCAGGCTACGATATCGAGACATTTAATGGAGACAAGCCACAGCTAGAGTGTGACCGCTTCATTGAGGTGAAAGCGTCCAGGGGATCAGCACTGCGTTTCTTCTGGAGTACCAACGAACGGAAGGTGGCAGAAAAGCTGGGAGACAGTTATTGGATTTATTTTCTGGGCAACTTTGGTCTCCCCGGACGGGGCGATATCAGTCCGATCATGATCCAGAACCCCGCCAAACGCATCCCTGAAATATCACAGTTGAGTATAGAGCCAGCGAAGTATTTGGTGACAGAACTTGGAGTACTTCCCTTAAAGCCTCCAGATCAACACGGCCTAAATGGGTATATCTTGTGAGTCCAAGCTCTCTCTGTATCCCCATGTTTGTAAATAGAATCAACGCCGTTTCTTGATTGCCGTTGCGCCTCTGCTACTCTCCTTGATCAGTAGCTTTTCCTGTTCCGCGATTTGCCGACGGGCAAGCTTGTAATACTCCGGAACAATTTCTATCCCGATTGAATTGCGTCCCATCCGTTGCGCGACTCTAACGGTTGTCCCTGACCCCATCAATGGATCTAGAATCTTATCACCCTTTCGGGTAAAAAGTTTGATAAACCATTCAGGGAGAGCTTCAGGGAAGACAGCGCTGTGATTCCTGTTTCTTGTTTCAGTCGCCAAGTGTATAACGTTGGTTGGATAGACCTTGTCACGATCCAGCCAGTTAGCAACCTTCTTTCCGAATCCACTCCCAGCTTTCGAGATATCCCGCCGTTTATCTGCCTCGCTAAGGTTTTTGAGTCGCCTTGTTGCCCAATCGCCCATGGGTACCATGACTGCCTCATGATACATGTTGAACTCTTTGGTTTTGTTGAATTGCAAAAGCCGTTCCCAGGCGTCACGAAATCTATTAGGCCATTTGCCCGGATAACAGTTTTTCTTATGCCAGATGAACTCTTCCGTCCACAGCCAACCCTGTTTGCGCATTTCCAAAATTAGTTCAATCACATAGGTGTGACGCTCGCCATTCACAGCCTTTTCTTTGATATTCAACACGAACGTACCCGTTGGCTTAAGCACTCGAAGCAATTCTGCACTGATGGGCAAAAACCATTCTACATATGCATCAGGTTTTATGCCCCCATAGGTTCGTGAGCGCCTGTCTGCATAAGGAGGCGAAGTAAATATCAGGTCTATCGAATTGTCATCGATTTTCTTCAACACATCCCTGCAATCACCTAGTCGCAGGTCAGCTAATACTTGGCGCATGCCGAAACCCTCTTTATGTAAGATGGCATAGAGTTTACTGCAAACTGCAATGGGCCGCCAATTATACAACCTTCACCGCCGCCATCCCCAAAGCCCTCGGCCCGACGTGCGCGCCGATGACGGTGGTGGCTTCGACGATGAGGGGCGGAGGGGCGGCGCGGCGGCTGTCCTGAACGGCGACGAAGGACGTGAGCCGCGCGGCGAGGGTCTGGGCCTCGGCGGGGCAGGCGGTATGCAGGACGGCCAGCCGCTTCGGCGGGCCGAGGGACTCGGCTAATTCGACGATAAGTTCGATCTGCAGCTTGGATTCTCAGCCGCCTCAAGTAGAATCGGGCGCATGGCGGCTCGCCCATCATATCTAGCATGCCATGGCCGGGCATTTGTTGGAAATATCGTTCAGGCGCAACAGCCCGCGGGCGACCCCGACTGCCGCCTCGGCTGCAAACGCCGTCGCAACCCGCGCGCCGCCGCCGCCGCGCGCTAACCCGCGGCCGGCCGCCCCCTCGCGGTCGGGAAGTATTACTGGGGCTAGGCCTCCGGGGTCGTGGTCACCCAGGTTCCCGAGCGCGGCGAGTGGGTGCTCGCCGAGTGGCCCAAGCCGTTCGACCAGCCAGACGTTTCCTATTTCTTCCCGCTCCTGGCCGCGGTCGAGCGCCAGCTGGGCCGCCGCCC